>NZ_JBSVXG010000192.1:0-11144 GCF_054070595.1 Pseudomonas sp. SDO55104_S430
GAGGACATAACATTCAACATCTACGTTGGCTGTTATGACGCCATCGCGGGCAAGCCCGCTCCCACAGTGATATTGGGTGTTCACGAAACTGCGGTCAGCCCCGTCTATCCAGCAGATTCACCACCAACCGATCCACCCATCCCCACACCCGCTGCTTGACCCGCCGCCACAGCGGCCGGCGTCGCCATTCTTCCAGGCTCACTTCCTGGCTCAAGCCGAAATCCCGTTCGAAACTTGCCGTCACCGCCCGAGTCAGCCCCGGGTCCAGCGCTTCGAGATTCGCCTCAAGGTTGAACCGCAGATTCCAGTGATCGAAATTGCACGAGCCGATGCTCACCCAGCCATCGATCAGAACCATTTTCAGATGCAGGAAACACGGCTGATACTCGAAGATCTTCACCCCGGCTTTGAGCAGGCGCGGGTAGTAGCGATGGCCGGCGTAGCGCACCGATGGGTGATCGGTGCGTGGCCCGGTCAGCAGCAGCCGCACGTCGACACCCCGTGAGGCCGCGCGGCGCAGGGAGCGGCGGACTTTCCAGGTCGGCAGGAAATACGGCGTGGCCAGCCAGATGCGCTGCTGGCCGCTGTTCAATGCACGGATCAGCGATTGCAGAATGTCCCGGTGCTGACGGGCGTCGGCATAGGCGACCCGGCCCATGCCCTCGCCCGTGGACGGCACCCGGGGCAGGCGCGGCAGGCCGAAATGCGAAGCCGGTTTCCAGGCGCGGCGATGGCGGTTGGCGATCCATTGCCGGTCGAACAGCAGTTGCCAGTCGAGCACCAGCGGACCGGTGATTTCCACCATCACCTCGTGCCATTCACTAACGTCTTCGGTCGGCGTCCAGAACTCGTCGGTGACACCCGTGCCGCCGACCACCGCCAGGCTCTGATCCACCAGCAGCAGCTTGCGGTGATCGCGATAGAAGTTACCAACCCAGCGCCGCCAGTTCAGGCGATTGTAGAAGCGCAGCTCGACCCCGGCGGCCGTGAGGCGCTGACGCAAGCCCAGGGTGAACGCCAGACTGCCGTAATCATCGAACAGACAACGCACCCGCACCCCGCGCTCGGCCGCCTGGACCAGCGCCTGGACCATGGCCTCGGCACAAGCGCCCGCCTCCACCAGATACAGCTCCAGCTCGACCTGCTCCTCGGCGCGGGCGATCGCCACCAGCATGCGCGGAAAGAACTGCGGGCCGTCGATCAGTAGTTCGAAGTGATTGCCTTCTCGCCAGGGAAAGATCGGCCCGGCCATGTCAGCGCGCCGTGAAAATCAGCACCGCGCCCACGGGCACGGACAGGCTGATGGCCGACAACCCGACGATCTTGCGCAGGGTTTCCACGCCCGGTGCCAGGTCGAAGTCTTCGGCATTGAGCACCACAGGCTCCAGGGTCACCATCTGGAAGCGCCGGTCATCCAGCCGTGTGGCCAGCAGTTGGGCGTTGTAGGTGTTTTGACGACCGTGCAGGTCGACGGTCAGGGGCAGGCGCAGCTCCAGTTGCGCGCCGGAGGCGAGGTCGTTGATCGGGCGCAGATCGATTTGCGTGGTGATCAGGGCTTCGGGGAATTTCTCGATCTCGAACAGCTCCTTGCGCATGCGCTCGTCGCGCAGCGGCACGCCGCTGTTGATCGATTCGAGCTCGACCTCCACCTGCGCCAGCCCGCCAGGATCGACCTTGCCGTGCAATACCAGAAAGCGCTGCACTTCGGACAGGTTGGCGTTTTTGGTGCTGACGAACGACAGCCGCGAAGACTCGCCGTCCAGGTACCAATCGGCCTGGGCCGCCAGAGAAGCGCCGCTCAACAGCAGGATGGCGAGGGTTTTAGTGACAGACCGCTTGAACATAGAAAACCATGGGGCAGATAAACCTGTGCTGAACCTTAACTGCCCGCAGCACTATTGCAAACCGAAGATCTTGTGATTTTCAGGCCATCGCCTGCTGCACTTCACCAATGGTGGCAGCGAGGCTGTTGAGGTGCAGGCTCAGGACCCGCTCCACCGGCGCCTCATCCATCGGCCAGTGCAGCGCCATGCTGCCCACCAGGCGACCATCGGTGCGAATCGGCAAGGCCACCGCGCGGATCAGGAACGGCAGGCGCACCGGGTATTCCCAGTGGCCTTCGGTCCGCTGGCCGAAACCTTGTTGCAGCGCCTGTTCGGTGGCATTGAAGAGAGATTCGTCACTGAGCCCTGCGCGGGCAGCCAGACGTTCCACTTCCTCGCTTTGCAACTCGCCCAGGCAAGCCCGACCCATGGCTGAATGGAACAGGCTGGCGTTGTGCCCGACGATCTGGCAGTTGTGCGGATAGCGTTTGCGCAACGCCAAAGGAATCGAACTTTCCATGACCTCGACCCGCTCACCGTCGAAACAGGACAGGTCCGTCACCAGCCCGGTACGTTCGCTCAACTCCAGCAGCAGCGGCGCGGCGTTCTCCACCAGACGCCGCTTGAAGCGCTGCTGACTGTCGCCAAACAGGCACTTGGCACGCAACCGGTATTGCCGATCGCTCAAGCCGCGATAGACCCAGCCCTGCTCCTGCAAGGTCAGCAACATGCGTGACACCGTGGCCTTGGGCAAGGCGGTCAGGTAATGCAACTGCTCAAGGCCCAGCGCCTGATGCTCGCCGAGCAACTCGACGATCGCCAGGGCGCGCTCCACGGAACGTACGCTGCCGCCTTCTGCCTTGCTGTCCATGTGTTCGACTTCCCTCTGCGCGGAATGGATGGACATTTTATACAGCAAGTTACAGGCCCATCCGGCGCCCTCAAGCCAGTTGCAGACAAGCGGGCGGCCGACGCTTGACCCATTGCGTCAGCTGTTCATGGGCGTAGGCCAGTTGCAGCACGGCAAAGTCGGCCTGGGCCGGGCCGATGATCTGCAGGCCCATGGGCAGGCCCGCCGGATTGAATCCCACAGGCACGTTCATGCTCGGAAGTCCCGCCAGGGTCGGGCCGATCACCACCTCCATCCAGCGGTGATAGGTGTCCATGTCACGCCCGCCAACAACGCGCGGCCATGGGGTCTGTGCATCAAAAGGGAACACTTGGGCGGTGGGCAGCAACAGGAAATCGTAACGTTCGAACAATTCATTCAGTGCCCGGTACCACTCGCTGCGACTGACCGAGGCCTGATAGACATCCGCCGCGCTCAGGCGCATCCCACCCTCGACTTCCCATTGCGCTTCGGGCTTGAGCTGCTGGCGCTTGTGCGGATCGGCATACAACCCGCCAAGGCTGCCCTGCACCAGCCAGTGCCGATGCACCAGCCAGGTCTGCCACAGGCGCTCCATTGAAAAGTCCGGCTGGCAGGCTTCGACCTTGCAGCCCAGCGCCGCGAAGTCCTGCAACGCCGATTCGCACAGGCTCATCACGCCCGGCTCCATCGGCAGATAGCCGTTGTAATCCCCCAGCCACCCTACTCGGACATCGCTGAAGTCCTGGGCCAGCGGCTGCTGGAAAATCTCCGGACTCTGAGTCAGCGACAACGGCACTCGCGGGTCATAGCCGGCCTGAGTGCCAAGCAATCGGGCGACATCGGTCACGGTGCGGCCCATCGGCCCTTCGGTGGCCAGTTGCTGGACGAACGTCTCCGGCGCCGGTCCGTGGGGCACGCGTCCGAGCGATGGCCTGAAACCGAAGACATTGTTGAACGCCGCCGGATTGCGCAGCGAACCCATCATGTCGCTGCCGTCGGCCACCGGCAGCATGCGCAGGGCCAGCGCCACCGCCGCACCGCCGCTGCTGCCGCCAGCGACCAGCGTCGGATCGTAGGCGTTGGTGGTGGTGCCGAACACGGTGTTGTAGGACTGCGAACCGAGGCCGAATTCCGGCACGTTGGTCTTGCCGATGATGATCGCCCCGCTCTCACGAACCCGCGCCACGCTGATTGCATCCTGCGTCGGCACCTGCTCGGCGAACAGCGGCGAACCCATGGTCGTGCGCAAACCGGCGGTGGCCGCCAGGTCCTTGATCGCCTGGGGCATGCCGTGCATCCAGCCACGGGACTGGCCCTGGTCCAGCTGGCGGTCGCAGGCGTCGGCTTCGGCCAGCAATTCTTCTTCCGAACGCAGGGACACCAGCGCATTGACCTGCGGATTGAAGCGTTCGATCTGTGCCAGATAGGCCTGCATCACTTCACGGCACGAGACGTCCCTTGCATGAATGGCCCGGGACAGCGCATCGGCGTCCATTTCAACAATCGGATGGATGCTCAAGATTTCACCTCAAGGTTAAGTGCGACAGATTTCTTTGCGCGATGTGTCTCCTGCATGCAGTAGGTACCCAACAGCGTCAGCAGGCAAGTGAACAAAACATAGAAGGACGGTGCCACCGGCGTCGCCAGGACCTTGCTCAGCCAGGTGACGATCAGCGGAGCAAAACCGCCGAAGACCATGACCGCGACGTTGTAGGCCACCGAGACCCCAGTGGAACGCACTTCGACGGGAAACTGCTCGGCCAGCGCGGTCGGTGCTGGGCCGAAGAAGCCGCCGATCGCGCTGCACAGCAGCAGCTGCATCACTAGCAGACGTTCAATCGAAGGCGCAGCCGCGACCCACACAAACAGCGGATAGACCATCACGAAAAACGCCAAGGTGAAGGCCATGAGCACCGGACGCCGGCCAAGGCGATCCGACAACGCGCCGGACAGCGGAATCACCACGGTCATCACCGCCACCGCCAGCATCTGCACCAGCAGCACCTGATCCAGCGGCAGGCCGAGGTTCTTGTGGGCGAAGGTCGGCATGTTCACCAGCACCACGTAGAAAGACACGGTCGCGCCACAGGCCAACCCCATGGAAACCAGAATCGCCCGCCGATGCTCGCGAAGAACTTGCAACAAACCGGGGCCATCTCCCTTGGCTTGTTTGCGCGCTTCGAGGAATTCTTCCGGCTCTTCCATGTGTTTGCGAATCCACAGGCCCACCGGGCCGATCAGCAGACCGATCACGAACGGAACGCGCCAGCCCCAGCTGTCCAGCGCCTCGGGCGACAGCATGTGAGTGAACAACGCCACCATCCCGGCCCCGGAAAACACCGCCAGACACTGCCCCACCAGTTGCCACGAACCGTACAAACCCTTGCGGTGGGCCGGTGCGCTTTCCACCAAGAACGCCGTGGCGCTGGCGTACTCGCCGCCGGTGGCGAAACCCTGGAGCATCCGTGCGACCACGATCAACAGCGGCGCGCCCATGCCGATGGCGGCATAGTTCGGCGCGAAGGCGATCATCGCGATGGACACCGTCATCAGGCGGATGATCATCTGCATCGCCGCCTTGCGGCCCTTGCGATCGGAATACATGCCCAACAGGATGCCGCCCACCGGGCGCATGAAAAAGCCGACGCCGAAGGTCGCGAGCGCCATCAACAGCGAGGCGTATTCGTCGTCGGACGGGAAAAACTGCTTGGCGATGAGGCTCGCCAGAAAGCCGTAAACGATGAAGTCATACCATTCCAGCGCGTTGCCGATAACGGCGGCGACCACTTGCCGGGTGCGCGAAACACCAGTGCTCGAAGTGTGCATGGGGGAACTCTCCAGAAACCTGTTGGGTAATGCCGGGCACGACATGGCGCGCCCGGTCCAGCGGCAGTAGAAAGAGCGGGAGGGTCAGGCCGGCTTGAGCCAGCTCTCGGTCAGCGCGCCCCAGAACGCGGCGCCGGTCAGGAGGATGTCGTCGTTGAAGTCGTAGGCCGGGTTGTGCACCATCGGCCGCGATACGCCGTTACCGATGAACAGATAGGTGCCTGGGCAGCGTTGCAGCATCCAGGCGAAATCTTCGCTGCCCATGAGCTTGGCGGTGTTGCCATCCACGGCGTCTTCGCCAACCAGCTCGACGCCGACCTGACGGGCGAACTCGGTTTCGGCGGCATGGTTGACCAGCACCGGGTAGGCCGGGCGGTGTTCGATGGTTGAGGTGCAGCCGAAGCTGGCGGCCTGGGATTCGATGATTGCGCGCACGCGTTCGAGGGTCTGCTCGCGCACCTCAGGGGTCAGCGCCCGCAGGCTCAGACGCAGGATGGCCTGCTGCGGAATCACGTTGGCCGCTTCACCGGCCTGCAGCGCGCCGACCGTGACCACCGCCGCCTGCTGCGCATCGATGTTGCGCGCGACCACGGTTTGCAGGGCCATGACCACGCTCGACGCGGCCACCAGCGGGTCCACCGCCAGATGCGGCATCGAGCCGTGGCCGCCGACGCCTTCGATGGTGACAGTCAGCAGATCCTGCGAAGCCATCATGGGACCTGCGCGAAAGCCCAGGTGCCCTTCAGGCAGGCCCGGCATGTTGTGCATGCCGAACAGCGCATCGCAGGGGAAACGTTCGAGCAGACCATCGGCGAGCATCGCTTCAGCGCCGCCCTGGCCTTCTTCGGCAGGCTGGAAAATCAGGGTCAGGGTGCCGTCGAACTGACGGGTCGCCGCCAGGTAGCGCGCGGCGCCCAGCAGCATGGCGGTGTGGCCGTCATGCCCGCAGGCGTGCATGCAGCCCTTGTGCTGGCTGCTGTAGGAGGCGCCGGTGTTCTCGATGATCGGCAGCGCATCCATGTCGGCGCGGATGCCGAGCTTGCGCGAACTGCTGCCGTTACGCAGCACGCCGACCACGCCGGTCTTGCCGATGCCGGTGTGGACTTCATAGCCCCATTCTTCAAGCGACCGGGCGACCAGTGCCGAGGTGCG
Organism: Pseudomonas sp. SDO55104_S430; assembly: GCF_054070595.1. Taxonomy (NCBI): domain Bacteria; kingdom Pseudomonadati; phylum Pseudomonadota; class Gammaproteobacteria; order Pseudomonadales; family Pseudomonadaceae; genus Pseudomonas; species Pseudomonas sp. SDO55104_S430. The sequence goes on from NZ_JBSVXG010000192.1 coordinate 6,673, forward strand.
GTTCTCCTCGAAGCCGAGCTCGGGATGGGCGTGGATGTCCTGGCGGGTGGCGTGCAGGTCGCTGGCCACGTCGTTGAGCCAGGCAAGGATGTGCTGATGTCGGGTCATGAAGATTGTCCTCTGGCGGGGTGAATTCCCGTTCTTTTTGTTCGCGGCGATTTCGCGACACAACAAGGCAGGTCGCGCTCACCGCCAGATAACCGCGAGATGCGAATGAGGACAATCGAATGTGGTTCCACGGTGTGGAACCGTGATTATGGAGACAGGCGGCAACCCTGGTGTTCGCCAATCCACACGGCGCTGTTGCTGCGTCCCAGGCCGCTGACAGTCACGCGCTTGCTCGTGCTGTCATCGGTAAAACCGCTGAACGGCAACCACTGTTTCACATAGCCATGACAGTACCCGGCATCGTTGTTCATCACATACCGGCACGAACAATATTCCTTGGCGGTGTAGGCGCTGATGATGTCGGGAAATGCCCACAACGCGACCCGTTCGTGCCAGATCCAGCCGAGCAGAACCAGCACCAGGATCAGCATCAGCGAACGAAGCGGACGACGCAGGAAGCCGGTCATGGCTGCACCTTCCCGGCGAATGTCTGGCGTGCAAGTTTGAGCAGTTCGTTGTGTGAATAGCTGCCATCGCGATCATCGGCGTAGCGGACGATCACCAGGTTTTCGCCCGGAATCACGTACATCGCCTGCCCCCAATGACCGAGTGCGGCGAAGGTATCGGCAGGCGCATCGGGCCACGGCTGAGTCGCTCCGTCCGCTGCGCGATTGAGCCACCAATGCCCGCCCGGCACCGCCTCATCCTGATGTGCCCGGTAGTGCGCGAACGGCTCGCGGTTGAACGCGACCCAGTCTTTGGGCAGCAATTGCCGGTCGCCCCAGCGACCGTCGCGGGCCATCAACAGGCCGATCCGCGCTAGGTCGCGAGCGGTGAGGTAGGCATAGGACGAAGCGACGAAAGTGCCCGTGGCATCGGTTTCCCAGACCGCGCTGTGGATGCCCAACGGCTCGAACAATGCGGTCCATGGATAGTCGGCGTAACGCTGCACGCCGACGATGGACTTCAACGCGGCGGACAATAGATTGCTGTCGCCGCTGGAGTATCGGAACGTCTTCCCCGGTGCGGCGTAGCTGTCGTGAGCGGCGGTGAACGCAGCCATGTCCGTGTGGCCACGGGTGTAGAGCATGGCCACCACCGAGGATTTCAACGGGGCGTATTCGTAGTCTTCCTGCCAGTCCAGGCCCGAAGCCCAGTGCAGCAGGTCGGCCATGGTCAGGTCGGGGTGATTTTTCAGCGGCGGGTAATAGTTGGCCACCGGGTCCTGCAGCTTGAACCGGCCTTCGCCATAGGCCACCCCGAGCACCGTGGCCATCAGGCTTTTGCTGATCGACCAGGTCAGGTGCGGAGTGTCGGCGGTGGTCGGGCCGGCGTAGCGTTCGTAGATCAGTTGGCCGTCGCGGATCACCAGCAAGGCATCGGTGCGAATGCCTTTGCGGGTGGTGTCATCGCGGGGTGGAAAGGCGTAGTGCTCAAGCGCTTCGAGCGCCGGGCTCGCGGGGGGCGGGGCGACGGGCCATTCATCAGCGCGTGTCGAGAGGCTGAGCAACAGCAGCAGGAACAGGGACAAGCCTTTGAACATGGTGGAGGCTCATGGGTGATAACCGGGTGAGCCTAGTCGAGTTTGATGACAGTTCCGGGATTTGCGTTGGCATTGAATACGCCTTCGCGGGCAAGCCTCGCTCCTACAGAATTATGTGGGCCTCACAAAATCCTGTAGGAGCGAGGCTTGCCCGCGAAGAGGCCGGTCAAAACGCCGCCAACGCCTTGGCCAACCGCTTGCCTCGCGCGCCCGCCGCCAGATCCATCACCGCCTGATCGCGCTTCCACATCGCGGCCCACTCCGCTGGACCATCGGCCAACGCCTGATTCACCTCGGCCTTGAGCCCGTCGAACTGCGCAAACAATCCACCCAACAACACATGCCCCGCCTGATTACCCGGTGGCTGCCGACTGACTTCGGCGCATCCGGCCAGCAGCGCCAGCAAACGCAACTGCAGGCTTTGCGGCCAATCGCTTTCCTGACCGACGCCATACAGCCACGCGGTCATCGCACTGAGCACATAGATGTCTTCCAGGGTACGAAACGGTTTGACGTAGGCATCCCAACCGCCTCCCGCCAGCAACTCGCACAGCGCGTTATCCAGAAACAACCGGCCATGGCTGATGTCCGGCATCAACGGAATCGCCGGCAGCTTTTCCACCCGCACACCCGGCTCATCCGGGTAGACCACCGCAAGACTCAGGCGTGGATCGTCGTCCTCTCGCTCGCTGCGGGCAGCCACCAGCAGCCAGTCGGCGGCATCGCCCGCGGTGACGAAATCCTTGCGTCCACTTAGACGCAAACCGTTGAGGCGGGTCTGCATGTCGGCCGGTCGCAGGCTGCGTAGCTCGGTCGCGCACAAGGCGCCGAGGCTGGCTGGAGCGCTCGGCCAAAGCATGCGCAGCGCCGCCTGATAGCCCACCAGAAACGCCAGCCCCGGGGTGGCCATCAGGCGCCCGCCGGCCACCGCCAGTTCAAACGGCGTGACGTTGCCCAACTGCTGCAACAACGCCGCGAAGCCCTCGCCCAGGTCGGGGTCGGCAGGCAGGCGATCGCGGCGATTCAACAGGGTTTGCCAGGGCATAAGAGGCTCCTCGAGGGCTGTCATATAAGCATCACCAAAGCTTAATGGCGATGACACCGGGGCTACATAGCCTGACTTTGCACAACACGGCTGGATAAAGAAAGTCGATCCGCTGTAACCCACAGACGGGTAAGCAGCCCGCACGGAGAATCGCCATGACTCAGATCGCCCGCATCAGCGACACCGGCAACGAACGCCGCCTGCAAGCCGAACGCCTGGTGGGACCGCAGGCGCTGCAGGAAGCTCAGGCCCTGCGCTTCAACGTGTTCAGTGGCGAATTCAACGCCAAACTCAAGGGCGCCGAGCTGGGTCTGGACATGGATGATTACGACGTTCACTGCTTCCATATCGGTGTGCGCGACCTGAACACCGGCCGTCTGGTGGCAACCACCCGCCTGCTCGATCACACCGCTGCCACCACGCTGGGCAAGTTCTACAGCGAAGAAGAATTCAGCCTGCACGGCCTGGTCAATCTGCAAGGCCCGATCCTGGAAATCGGCCGCACCTGCGTCGACCCGGCCTACCGCAACGGCGGCACCATCGCCGTGCTCTGGGGCGAACTGGCCGAAGTCCTGAACCAGGGTGGCTACAGCTATCTGATGGGTTGCGCGAGCATCCCGATGCACGACGGTGGCATCCAGGCCCACGCGATCATGCAGCGCCTGCGCGAACGCTACCTGTGCACCGAACACCTGCGCGCCGAGCCGAAAAAACCGCTGCCCGCGCTGGACATCCCTTCCAACGTCATCGCCGAAATGCCGCCGCTGCTCAAGGCCTACATGCGCCTGGGCGCGAAGATCTGCGGCGAGCCGTGCTGGGACGAAGATTTCCAGGTGGCCGACGTGTTCATCCTGCTCAAGCGCGACGAGCTGTGCCCGCGTTACGCCAAGCACTTCAAGGCGGCCGTGTGATGCGTCGGATGCGCGTGTACGCGCGAATCGCCCGGGTATTGCTGGTGGTCACGCTCGGCCTGTGCATGGCCAGTGTGTTCGGTGTATTCGAACGCTTGGGCCTGGCCCATTCGATGGCCCGCCGGCAGCGCTGGTCGCGGTTTTTCATGGCGCGCCTGAGCAATGCCCTGCCCTTCGACATCCACGTGCAAGGCGAACTGCCGAAGACGCCGATGCTGTGGGTCAGCAATCACGTGTCCTGGACCGACATTCCGCTGCTGGGAATGCTCACACCGCTGTCGTTCCTGTCCAAGGCCGAGGTTCGTACCTGGCCGGTGGCGGGTTGGTTGGCCGCCAAGGCCGGCAGCCTGTTCATTCGTCGCGGTTCGGGTGACAGCCAGTTGATCCGCAAGCAGATGACCCGCCATCTGCAACAGGAACATCCGCTGCTGATGTTCCCCGAAGGCACCACCACCGACGGCCGTTCCCTGCGTACCTTCCACGGTCGCCTGCTTTCGGCGGCGATCGATTCGCAGGTGAAGCTGCAACCGGTGGCGATCCGTTATCTGCGTAACGGCGAGCCCTGCAACCTGGCGCCGTTCATTGGCGACGACGACCTGCTGTCGCACCTGATGCGCCTGTTTGCCAATGATCGTGGTGAGGTGGAGATTCATCTGCTCAAGCCGATCGCCTGCGAAGGCCGGGAGCGTGCTGCGCTGGCGTTCGAAGCGCAGCAGGCGGTGCAGAAAGCGTTGTTTGGGGCGATCCCGGAAACCCAACGAGCGCCGATGCGCCCTGCTATCGCCGCCTGATTTTTTGAATACACTCGGGACCCTGTGGGAGCGGGCTTGCTCGCGAATGCGATATGTCAGACAACATTGATGTC
>NZ_JBSVXG010000193.1:0-11133 GCF_054070595.1 Pseudomonas sp. SDO55104_S430
GTCAACTGTGGGAGCGAGCCTGCTCGCGATTCAGGTCGGAACGACCTGAGGACGACGTCAGTCGTCCAGGGCTTTCACTGACTTGGGCGACAACCGCAGACTGCGCAGGCTGCGCTTCACGCTCTTGAGGTGATTGACCAGGCTCGGCCCGCGCGCCATGGCCACGCCCATCGCCAGCACATCGATCACCACCAGGTGGGCGATCCGCGAAGTCAGCGGCGTATAGATCTCGGTGTCTTCATGCACATCGATCGCCAGATTGACAGTCGACAGCTCGGCCAATGGCGTCTGGCTCGGGCACAGGGTAATCAGCGAAGCACCGCTCTCGCGTACGAGGTTGGCGGTGATCAGCAGGTCTTTGGAGCGTCCGGACTGGGAAATACAGATCGCCACATCGCTCGGCTTCAGGGTCACCGCCGACATCGCCTGCATGTGCGGGTCGGAATAGGCCGCCGCGGTCAGCAGCAGCCGGAAGAATTTGTGCTGCGCATCCGCCGCGACCGCACCCGAGGCACCGAAGCCGTAGAACTCGACGCGCTGGGCCTGGGACATCAGCGTCACCGCACGCTGCAACTCCACCGGATCGAGCTTCTCGCGAACTTCCATCAGGGTGTGCAGGGTGGTGTCGAAAATCTTCAGGCTGTAGTCGGCGACCGAATCGTCTTCATGGATCGCGAACTGACCGAAACTCGCGCCTGCCGCCAGGCTCTGGGCCAGTTTCAACTTCAGGTCCTGGAACCCGGAACAACCGATGGCACGGCAGAAACGCACGATGGTCGGTTCGCTGATGCCGACGCTATGGGCCAGGTCGGCCATGGAGCTGTGCATCACGGCCGCGGGGTCAAGCAGCACGTGATCGGCGACTTTGAGCTCCGACTTGCGTAACAGGTGACGAGACTGGGCGATGTGCTGCAGCAGATTCAAGGGCTGGACTCTTGTTATTGGCAGGGGCCGGGGATGTAGCAAGTTTGTAGTTATACTACATGAATTGGCTTTTCGCCTGCACCATACGTAACCAGATCCCTCGAAATCAGGTGCTCGCACCCCATGTAGCCTTCGAGCACTGGTCTTGTAGCAGCGCGGCAAGCCCAGATGCCTCGACCGGGCGACTGATCAGGTAACCTTGTACCTCATCGCACTGCTCGTTTTTCAGGAATTCGAGCTGTTCGCGCCGCTCCACGCCTTCGGCCACCACCTTCAATGACAAGCCGTGAGCCATGGCAATGATCGCCCGGGTAATCGCCGCATCCTCCGTGCCCTCGCCAAGGCCGCGAATGAAGGCCTGATCGATCTTCACGTAATCCACGGGGATTCGCTTGAGGTAGCTCAGGGATGAATACCCGGTGCCGAAATCGTCGATCGCCAGCTTCACCCCCAGATCGCGCAATTGCTGGAAGGTCGCAATAATGTGCTCGACGCTGTCCAGCAACTGGCTTTCCGTGAGTTCGAGCTCCAGGTAGCGCGGCGCCAGCCCGGTATCTTCCAGCACCTGCCGCACCAGACTGACCAACTTGCCCTGGCGCAGCTGGTGCACCGACAGATTGACCGAAACCCGAATAGGCTCCAGCCCCTGCCGCTGCCACTCGCAGGCTTGCAGACAGGCCTGGCGCAGCACGAATTCACCGATCGGGCCGATCAGCCCGGTTTCCTCGGCCAGACCGATGAAATCACCCGGCGGCACACGCCCCATGGTCGGATGATCCCAACGCACCAGCGCCTCGGCCGCATTCAGCCGGCCCGTTTCCAGACAAAGCTTCGGTTGGTAGAACACCTTCAATTGCCGTTCTTCAACGGCCTTGCGCAGCTGGTTCTCCAGCTGCAATCGCTCCAGGGTGCTGGCCTGCAGACTGTCGGTGTAGAACTGGAAGTTGTTACCGCCCAGATGCTTGGCGTGCTGCATGGCCATGTTCGACTGACTGACCAGGGCGGACACATCCCGGGCGCTGTCCGGCAACAGACTGATACCGATCGACGCGCTGACCACCAGCTCATGGCCGTCGATGGTCACGGGCATGCGCAGCTTGTTCGACAGCCGCGTCGCCACCCGCGCCAGACTGGAAAGGTTGCCGTAGGCGTTGAACAGCACGGCGAATTCGTCACCGGACAGGCGCGCAATGGTGTCCGCTTCCGGCAATGCATTGATCAGGCGCCGGGCCATTTTCTGCAACAGCTTGTCGGCGACTTCGTGACCCAGACTGTCGTTGAGCTGCTTGAAGCGGTCCAGATTGATGTGCAGCAACGCCAGGTTGCGATAACCACCCTGCCGCACCCGCTGTTGCGCCTCGCCGAGGCGCTCGCGGAACATCGAGCGGTTGGCGAGTCCGGTGAGCTCGTCGTGGTGTGTCAGGTAGCGCATGCGCTCTTCGGATTCCCGCCGGGCCGAAAGATCGGCGAAGAAACCCACGATATGACTGACATTTCCCCGACTATCGCGCACTGCATTCAAATGCAGCCATTGCGGATACATCTCGCCGCTTTTGCGCGTTTCCACCAGTTCGCCCTGCCAGCTGCCGTGCTGCTCCAGCGAGTGATGGATCGCCGCGTAGTGGCGACGGGCATCGCGACTACACGGCAACTCGACGACGTTGCGCCCGATCATGTCCTCGATCTCATAGCCGGTGACCCGGCTGAAGGCCTGATTGACCGCGATCAGGGCGTAATTGGGGTCGAAAATCACGATACCTTCGCTTGCGGCTTCGAATACCGTCGCAGCCAGTTGCTGCTGCTCTTCCAACGCCTTGTTGACGCTGATGTCGCGACGGGTGCCGACCATGCGGATCACTCGACCATTGCCGGCTCGCTCGACCGCTCGACCACGGTCCTCGATCCAAACCCAATGACCGTTGGCGTGGCGCACGCGGTACTCGACCTGATAATCCTCGGTGCGCCCCTTCAGATGCTCGACCAGCGCCTTCCTCAGGGCCGGCAGGTCCTCCGGATGCAAGCGAGGCTTGAGGTGGCGCAGCATCGCCGTCACATATTCCGGTGCCAGGCCGAACAATTCCTGAATGTGCGTGTGATGGACTTCGTCGGTCTGCAGGTTCCAGTCCCACAGTCCCAGCTCGCTGGCCTTTAGCGCCAGCGCCAGGCGCGCTTCGCTCTTGCTCAGTGCGTCGCTGGCGGCGTCCAGTTCGAGGCCGCGCTGGGTAACCCGGTTTTGCAGATCGGCCTGGATTTCCCGCAGCTCTTCTTCGGCGCGTCGGCGCTGGTCGATTTCCCGGGCGAGAGTCAGATTAAGCTGATCGCTGCAGTTTTGCGCTTCCTGCAGATGCTCGATCAGCGCCTGGTTCTGGAAGCGCTGCAACAAGCCGCGATCGATCAGGCGATTGACCTGCCAGGCCACGACACTCAAGGCGCCCAGCAGAATCAGGCCGAACCAGCCCCAGCCCTGCCCTTCGCCACCCCAGAACATGTAGCCGATGGCCGGCAACAAACAGGGCAAGGTGAAAGAGAGAAAGGCCGGCAGGCTGACGGCGTAGGCCACACTGGCCGACAGGGCAGCAGCGCCTATCAGGCCGAAGACCCAGGCTTGCTGGATGAAGTTGTCGGCGGGAACCAGTGCGATGCCGGCGCCGGCCAATGTCAGGCCGGTAAGCCCCGAGCCCAGCAGAAACATGCGGCGCCAGATCGGATGGGCCTGACGGTTGGGAATCGCCGAGTCGAAGGCCGCTACCTGAATCACTCGCAGCGCCACCAACGACAACAGCCACACCAGCCAGACGGTGACCAGGAAGTAGCGCTGCGGGCTCCAGAGCAGAGCGGCGCAGACCAGACCATTGATCAACATGAACAGCGTGGGCAGCAGCGAGCCCTGATACAGCAGGCGCGTGCGTTCGACCGCCATTTCCATGGCGTATTGTTTACGAATAACCCGGGGCTCCACGGAAGGGCCCGACAGGTCGGAGCTGAGGGTCATAGGTAGTTTCTTGTTCTTATAATGGTGAGCATGAGCCCGAAACGTGGACGGAGCATACACAAGCCAATGCCCGGACCAAACTGCTGCCGGTCAAAAAACAGACAAATTTATCGGGCACCCGACCCGGCCTCGAAGCCGTCAGGCGAGACCGGGCAACGCTTGCAGCCGATGACTGACCGGTCGTCCCTCGCGCCTCTTTCATCGGCTAAAGCAAAGCGGAGTTTGCCCGGTGTGGCGCCGCCCCCTAGAATGCCCCGATGCGCGATGATCTCTCCCTTCTGCTTAATTCCCTCAACGATGCCCAACGTCAGGCCGTAGCGGCCGCTGTTGGCCGTCAGTTGGTCCTGGCCGGCGCCGGTTCCGGTAAAACCCGAGTGCTGGTGCACCGTATCGCCTGGTTGATCCAGGTCGAGAACGCATCGCCCCACTCCATCCTGTCGGTGACCTTCACCAACAAGGCCGCTGCCGAGATGCGCCATCGCATCGAGCAGTTGATGGGTATCAACCCGGCCGGCATGTGGGTCGGCACCTTCCACGGCCTGGCGCACCGCCTGCTGCGGGCGCACTGGCAGGAAGCCGGGCTGAGCCAGACCTTCCAGATTCTCGACAGCGACGACCAGCAGCGGCTGGTCAAGCGGGTGATCCGCGATCTCGGACTGGATGAGCAACGCTGGCCGGCCCGCCAGGCCCAGTGGTTCATCAACGGGCAGAAAGACGAAGGTCTGCGTCCGCAACATATTCAAGCCAGCGGCGACCTGTTCCTGGCCACCATGCGCAGCATCTATGAAGCCTACGAGGCCGCATGCGCGCGCGCTGGCGTCATCGATTTCTCCGAACTGCTGCTGCGCGCCCTCGACCTGTGGCGCGATCATCCGGGCCTGCTGGCGCATTATCAGAAGCGTTTCCGGCACATTCTGGTGGACGAGTTCCAGGACACCAACGCCGTGCAGTACGCCTGGTTGCGCTTGCTGGCAAAGGGCGGCGACAGCCTGATGGTGGTGGGCGACGACGATCAGTCGATTTACGGCTGGCGTGGCGCGAAGATCGAGAACATCTACCAGTATTCCGACGATTTCCCGGACGCCGAGATCATTCGTCTGGAGCAGAACTACCGCTCCACCGCCGGCATCCTGAAGGCTGCCAACGCCTTGATTGCCAACAACACCGGACGGATGGGCAAAGAGCTGTGGACCGAAGGCGGCGATGGCGAAGCGATCAACCTATACGCCGCGTTCAACGAACACGACGAAGCGCGCTATGTTGTCGAAACCATCGAAAGCGCGCTGAAAACCGGCTTGGCTCGCAGTGATATCGCGATTCTGTACCGTTCCAACGCCCAATCGCGGGTTCTGGAAGAAGCGTTGCTGCGTGAACGCATCCCGTACCGCATTTATGGCGGCCAGCGCTTCTTCGAACGGGCGGAAATCAAGAACGCCATGGCCTACCTGCGACTGCTCGAAGGTCGCGGCAACGATGCGGCGCTGGAGCGGGTGATCAACGTACCGGCCCGTGGCATCGGCGAAAAAACCGTCGAAGCGATTCGTGACCATGCGCGCCACAGCCATGTGTCGATGTGGGAAGCCATGCGCCAACTGGTGGCGAACAAGGGTCTGACCGGTCGCGCCGCCAGCGCTTTAGGCGCGTTCATGGAGCTGATCGAAAACCTCGCCGCCAAGTGCATGGACATGCCGCTGCACCTGATGACTCAGACCGTCATCGAGCAGTCGGGACTGATTGCCTATCACGAAGCGGAAAAAGGCGAGAAAGGCCAGGCCCGGGTGGAAAACCTTGAGGAGCTGGTCAGCGCCGCACGCAACTTCGAAAACACTGAAGAAGACGAGGACCTGACGCCACTGGCGGCCTTCCTCGGCCACGCTTCACTGGAAGCCGGCGATACCCAGGCCGACGAGCATGAAGACAGCATTCAGCTGATGACGCTGCACAGCGCCAAGGGCCTGGAATTCCCTTACGTGTTCCTGGTGGGCATGGAAGAAGGCCTGTTCCCGCACAAGATGAGCCTGGAAGAACCGGGGCGTCTTGAGGAAGAACGTCGTCTGGCCTACGTCGGCGTCACCCGGGCCATGCAGAACCTGGTCATGACCTATGCTGAAACCCGTCGCCTGTACGGTAGCGAGACCTATAACAAGGTGTCGCGCTTCGTACGCGAAGTGCCCAAAGGCCTGATTCAGGAAGTGCGGCTGTCCAACAGCGTCAGCCGTCCGTTCGGCGGTGGTCAGCAACAAAGCACCAGCAGCCTGTTCGGCGGCAGCGAGATCCCGCAGACCGGCTTCAGCCTGGGCCAGGCGGTACGGCACTCGGTGTTCGGCGACGGCGTGATCCTCAACTTCGAAGGCGCCGGCGCCCAGGCGCGGGTTCAGGTGAACTTCAGCGAAGGCAGCAAGTGGCTGATGCTGGGGTACGCGAAGCTGGAAGCGATCTAAGGATCACCTTGGATCAATGTGGGAGCGGGCTTGCTCGCGAATGCGGTGGATCAGTCAACATCGATGTCGACTGACACTCCATCGCGAGCAGGCTCGCTCCCACAAATCGATCTGACCAAAAGGAAACCGTCATGGGCTCAGGCTTCTTTTCCTCCTGGACATTCTGGGCCCTGCTATCGGCTGCATTCGCAGCACTGACCGCCATTTTCGCGAAGATCGGCGTCGAGAACGTCAACTCGGACTTCGCCACTCTGCTCCGAACCATCGTGGTGCTGGTCAGCCTGGCCTTGATTTTGTTCGCCACGGGCCAATATCAATCCCTGGGATCGATCTCGGGTAAAAGCTACCTGTTCCTGCTGTTGTCCGGCTTGGCCACGGGTGCTTCGTGGATCTGCTACTTCCGCGCGCTCAAGGTCGGCCCGGCCTCGCTGGTCGCTCCGGTGGACAAACTCAGCGTGGTCCTCGTCGCCGTGCTCGGTGTGGCGCTGCTGGGGGAAAAACTCGACCTGCGCCAGTGGGGCGGAATCGGCCTGATCACAGCCGGGGTGGTGATGTTGGCGCTAAGGCGCTAGGCATCGTTCCTACAGAACTTATTCAGTCATCCTACAGACCAAAGTGAACCAGCCTTATTGCACTGACTGAAGCTGAACCCGACCTGTCAGGCAAAAGCCCGAAACACTCTGCCGCTAGCCAGTAACACTTCAGCTGTGCAACATGGCGCGCGTGCCTTCCACAAACGGGAATTCCCTTTATGAAACGTTTTCTTAGCATCGCCATGGCGCTGTGCATCGGCCTGACGATGAGTCTCGACGTCAATGCCGCCAAGCGCTTCGGTGGTGGCAAAAGCGCAGGTGCTGCGCCTACTCACCAGACCAGCCAGATGGCTCCTTCTTCTCCAGGCATGGGCGGCGCAGCAGCGACCGCTGGTGCTGCCGGTGCCGCGGGCGCGGCTGCCAAGGCCGGCGGCGCTTCCCGCTGGCTCGGCCCTCTGGCGGGTATCGCCGCCGGTGGCCTGCTGGCCTCCATGTTCATGGGCGACGGCTTCCAGGGCATGCAGATCTTCGACATCCTGATCATGGCGGTCATTGCCTTTCTGGTCTTCCGTTTCATCGCCGCCCGTCGTCGCAAGCAGCAGGAGCAGTACGCTCCGGCCGGTCACGCGCCGATGCAGCGTGAAGCGTTCGAACAGAAGCCAGCCATGGGTTCGATCTTCGGTGGTTCGGCTGCACCCGCTGCCGCCCGTCCAGTGATCAACGCGCCAGCCTGGTTCAACGAACATAACTTCATCGAAGCGGCCCGCAACCACTTCCAGTCCCTGCAACAGCACTGGGACGCCAACGAAATGGACAAGATCGCGGAGTTCGTGACCCCGCAGATGCTGGAGTTCCTCAAGCGCGAGCGTGCCGATCTGGGCGATGCCTTCCAGTCCACCTACATTGATAACCTCAATGTGCAACTGGATGGCGTGGATGATCGCGCCGACAAGACCATCGCCACCCTGACCTTCAGCGGCGTGTCGAAAAACTCCCGTTTCGACCAGGGCGAAGTCTTCAGCGAAAGCTGGAACATGGAACGCGCCCAGGGCGAAAACCAGCCTTGGCTGGTGGCCGGTATCCGCCAGAACGGCTGATCACCCCGCCTCGCTTTTCACGCTGTAATAAAAACCCCGGCTTGCCGGGGTTTTTCTATTTCGCGGTTGCATCCATAGCAAGCTACTGTATAAACCGCCCCATATAAACCGCGCCTTACAAGCAAGAGGATTCTCGACGTGGAAGAAATCATCGAACAACTGCGTGAAGCCAACGAACCGGTACCGGTTCCCTTGGAGTTGCCCGACGAAGATCTGCTGGTCGAAATCGAAGAACAACTGTTCATCGACATCCCGTTCGTCTTTAGAGAGTTCTTGCTGACTGTCAGCGATGTGGTCTACGGCAGCCTGGAGCCGGTGACCGTCACTGACCCGCAATCCCACACCTACCTGCCGGATGTGGCCGCCAACGCCTGGGACGCCGGCGTCGATCGCAGCATGATTCCGATCTGCCAGGACGGTGACGACTACTACTGCGTCGAAGAAGACGGCACCGTGGTGTTGTGGTCCGCCGAAGAAGAGCTGGTCACCGAAGAAACCTGGGAGTCGGTGTGGCACTGGGCACGGGACGTCTGGCTGGAAAGCTGAGCCGGCTGACGCCCCGCGGCGTCAGTGCCCTGGCGAATCCTTGTGATTGTCCAGGGTATCGAGCAAGGCCACCTGCATGCGCGTGTGGACGCGGATGAACCAGCGCCACAGCAGCGCGGCCACACCAGCGGCCACCACGGCAATCAGCATCAGCAACTTGTTGGTCGGCAGAATACTGGCCGACAAGGCTGCCAACAGCAGGAAAATCACCAGCAGCGACAGAATCGGTATCACTTCGGAGATCACCCGACGCACTCGCTGCGTGTGACGCCCGGCCATCTCCGGCTTCACCCCCATCTCTGCCAACAGCATCGACAGCGCCTTTAGCTTGCGATAGGCGGCGATCAGGAACGGCAGCGATATCAGCAAGGCGCCGCCCCAGATCAATGCCTTCTGCCAGCTTGGGTCGCCGATCCACTCCTGCAGGCTCACCGAGATGCGCTCGGCGAAAAACGCCCCGGCGAGAAAGATCGCAACCACCAGCGCCAGATTGACGCCCACCTGCAACAGAATCCGCCGAATCATCGACGCCAGCAGCGCGCCCTCGCCTTGAGGCTGGATGCTGCGCAACCATTCACCGTACATCCCCAAAACCCGTCCCAGTCGCTGTGGCATGACCGCGGACAGCTTGATCGACAACGGGTCTGCCGCACGAATCAGATACGGCGTCAGCAGCGTGGTGATCACCGAAACCGCCACGGCCACCGGGTAGAGGAAATTGCTGGTGACCTGCAGGGTCATGCCCAGCGAGGCAATGATGAAAGAGAACTCGCCAATCTGCGAAAGCCCCATGCCGACGCGCAACGAGGTGCGCCCGTCATTACCGGCGATGTACGCACCCATTCCGCAGGACAGCATTTTGCCGAGCACCACAGCGACTGTAATCACCACGATCGGCCAGGCGTACTCCAGCAGGATCATCGGATCGAGCATCAAGCCGATCGCCACGAAGAAAATGGCGCTGAACAGGTCGCGAACGGGCTCGATCAGGCGCTCGATTTTCAGCAACTGCCGGGATTCGGCCATGATCGCGCCAATCAGGAACGCACCGAGCACCATGCTGTATTCGAGCTTGACCACCAGCAGACAGAAGCCGAAACACAGGCCAAGCACAGTGATCAGCAGCATTTCGTTGCTTTCGAATTTGGCCACGTAAGCCAGCAGGCGCGGCACCAGCAAAATGCCGATCACCAGCGCGACGATCATGAACAGCGAGAGCTTGCCCACGGTAGAAAACACTTCGCCGGAGCTGACCGTACCGCTGACCGCGATGCTCGACAGCAAGGCTATGATGCCGATGCCGAGGATGTCTTCAACGATCAGCACACCGAAAATCAGCTGCGCGAAGCGCTGGTTTTTCATCTTCAGGTCATTGAGCGCCTTGACGATGATGGTGGTCGAGGAAATGGCCAGGATCGCGCCGAGGAACAGCGAATCCATGGTGTTCCAGTCGAACCAGCGGCCGATTTCGTAGCCGATCCAGATCATCAGCACGATTTCCAGGAACGCCGCGATAAACGCCGTGGCGCCGACCTTGAACAGCTTGCGCAGGCTGAACTCCAGGCCCAGGCAGAACATCAGGAAAATCACCCCGAGCTCCGCCAGGGTCTTGATGGTCTCTTCGTCGTGGATCAGACCGAAGGGAGGGGTGTGCGGCCCAATGATGAAGCCCGCCACGATGTAGCCCAGCACCACCGGCTGCTTGAGCCTGTGGAAAAGCACGGTCACCACACCTGCGACCAACATGATCACTGCCAGATCCTGAATAAAGCTGATGGCATGCATGGTGTGGGGCTCCTTGTGTGGCATAGCTCAAGCGCGGATGAAGGAAACATCCGGTCGAGCAAGGTAAAAAATCCGCGTTCTGCGTAGGAATTTGCCCCAGTGGCAGGGGCTTTTGCAGGGTAACACCGCGACTTCCGGTAGAAAGGCGGTGCAATATATGGAAACAGATCGATCCGGCGTGACGGCGGCTTCGCGCCCGGCGTCCCGATAACTGTTAGTTTGAAAAAACCATCGAGGCACCCGCAGAGGTGCATCCCTCAACCTGGCCTTGACCCGTGAGAATGCTATGGAACCCGGAAACGCCCAGCTGTCGATGACGGTATTGATGACCCCCGACATGGCCAACTTCTCTGGCAATGTTCACGGCGGAACCCTGCTCAAATACCTCGACGAAGTCGCCTACGCCTGTGCCGCCCGATATGCCGGCCGCTACGTGGTGACCCTGTCGGTGGACCAGGTGATTTTCCGTGAGCCGATCCATGTCGGTGAACTTGTGACCTTCCTGGCTTCGGTCAACTACACCGGGAACACCTCGATGGAGGTGGGCATCAAGGTGGTGACCGAAAACATCCGCGAGCGCTCGGTGCGCCACACCAACAGTTGTTTCTTCACCATGGTGGCGGTAGATGACCAGCGTAAACCCGCCTCCGTGCCTCCGCTGCAACCGCAGAACAGCGAAGACAAGCGCCGCTTCATGCAGGCTCAGCAGCGCCGGCAGATTCGTCAGGAGCTGGAAAAGCGGTATCAGGAAATCAAGGCCGACGTTTGACGCATTCCATCGATAAGAAGCCTTCGCGGGCAAGCCTCGCTCCTAC
>NZ_JBSVXG010000194.1:0-11100 GCF_054070595.1 Pseudomonas sp. SDO55104_S430
GTGATGGCAGCATTCCTCCGAGCGGTTCGGACTTGAAGAATGTTTATACCGCTCCACAAAGAGATCCGACGATGAAGGGTCGTTCATTTACCATCGATCAGGTCGTTGTACGTACGGCACAACACGTTCAGTCGAGCCCGGTTGTGGTGACGCATGGCATTCAAGGCCTGTCGATGTTCACCAGTTTTGAGGGGCTGCCCGCGGGGCAGGCGCAATATTCCGCGACCTTCAACAACGATGTGGTGCCTGCTGCCTGGAGTTTGTTCCCCGAGACCGGGGCAGGAACGATTGATGAGACCGGTTTATATACTCAAGATCCAGATAGTCACTACCAGTTTGTAATTATCATGGCAACTTTCTCTGCAGCGGGATACTTCATGGGCGATGCATTCCGCATTCAACCGTTCCCACTTGAGCCTCTGCCGTCCAAACCCGATCCAGAAGATCCACAACTTGGGCCGGATGGTATGCCGGATGCTTAATGGCCACTGATGCTGCCAAGTAAATAAGCACTGTTATCGAGCCTGCGTGAAGTTCGAGAAGGCTCTCCAATCGCGTCGATACTTTAAATGTCGAGGTTAACGATCATGGCCGGCAATTCACTTGCAAGTATTCTTGAAACAATGAAGCAGGGCGACATCATGAATCGCTGGGGCGCTATTGTAGCCTTTGATCATGTCCGCCTTAACAACGTGTTGCGGCAACAATGGCTGGAAGCCTATGACGGTTATAACTACCTTCCGGTATTTAGCGGCAAGGTCGATTTGACCCCTACCGGTTCCGAGTGGTGCGTCTTGCAAAATGTTCACTTGGGCAAACCGGAGATATCGTTCGAGCCATCCACTTTGCAAAACTCCACAGTGTTACTGACGATCGCTCTGTTAGCCGGCTCATTCACTGTTTTCGAACAAAATACCGGCATGCTGTACAGCTTTGACATCCACGAAGAACAGGGGCACACGCTGAAAATCAAGCTGGACCTTTCAATGGTGGTCGGCATTGTTGATCAGATGGGGCGCGTTACGCTGCAGTTGGGCGACGGTATCGACTTTTCCTGCGATTTGCCGGGGCCAGCCGCCAGCCAGAAGAAAGTCGGCGAATTGTTCAAGGAAAGTTTCAAGAAACTGCCCCTCGAACGTCGGATCCTGGAACTGGGTACGTTGAATCTGCAAGGTGGCAGCTCACTCAGCCCGAGCAATTTCATGATTTTGACGCAGCGCGAGCCAGGTGCGGAACAGCCCGGTGCAATGAATTCGAAAAATGGTGCGGTTCTTGTGATGGTGCAATTGCGTGGCGATGAGCTGGGTGGAGATATCCCGTCCGAAGAGCGTATCCCTTATCTGATTGCCAATGATTCGGTCAATGGCGTGCCCAGGTACTCTGCAGCCATGGTGCTGGCCCAGCGGTATATCCCGTACTCCGATGACGACAAACTTGCACTGATCCGCAGCGTACTGTTTCCGAAACGCAGAAACGTATTTGTCGAGGAATCACGACATACACCTCACGATATGTACATCGCCGGCAACGTCGAGCCAACGACTTCGTCCGTGACCATTGAGCCCTCGACCCATAGCGTCAAGGCCGGCGGCGCCCCAATTACGTACAAGGCCTATCGCAACGGCGCGTTGCTCAATGGCGTGGAGTGGACGGTCAGAAGTCTCAATACGATCAATTCCGTGGGCACGATCGATGCGAAAACCGGGGTCTATGCGCCGGTTTCCGCGGCACAGATCGGCCAGCAGTCGGTTCGCAACATCGTCACGGCAACCTGGACCGAGCCTGCCGAGGGGGAGAGGCCGGCTCAGGACCATCGTGTCTCGGCATTACTGTTGGTCAGCTCTCGACCCATGACCATCTCTCCCGGCTGCGTGCCACGCCCCGTGGGTGGAGAGTCGGTCGACTTTGTGGCAACGGCACTCAGCAGCAGTACCCTGACCTGGAAACAGCCTGCTTACGGCACGCTGGTCGCCAATGGCAATTCGGCGCGCTACACCCCGCCTGCGGAATACCCGCCGGAGCATGTCACGGTACAGCCGATCGAGGTGTCCGACCAGACCGGTGAAACCGTGGCGGGTTATGTGGTGCTGTCGAACTTCAAATCCACCATGACCATCGATCCGCCTTTTGTCAGCGATATCGCGCGCTCCGGCACCGTGCAGTTGACAGAAGAGTCCGGCGCGCCGGACGAACTCGAACGTCATTGGGAAGTTTTGGGTAATGCCGGCGGCACTGTGGTGGATGGCAAATACACGGCACCGGCGAACGGCGAAGATGAGTTTGTGGTGGTCAAGTGCGACATCCGCTTGAATGACGGATTTCTACTCCGAACCGGCTACAGCATCATCAAGCTCCAGAACTTCAATCAGGAAGACTCCTGGGACAAAATCATCGATTTCAAGCTGGAATCGGTGAGATCGGAGAAGCTTTACGATAACGGCTACCAACAGGCGACTCTGCGATGTGTCATTCAAACCAATGGGCGTCCGCTGACCGGTGACGAAGAAGCCACGGTGAAACTGCATTATGTGAACTCCAGACAAGCAGTCGCTGACGTCGCCCCGTTGCAGGATGGCATTCCATACGACCCTGCCAGAAAGTTGCTTTGGGCTCAGTCAACCACGTCCAACGGCTTCTTTCCTTTCCCCGGTAATTTCCAGAATGATGTCGACAGCAGTCCGTCAGCCGAACTGCCAAACAGGTTCCTGCGTCATCTGGTCACTCGCGATAAGGACCCGGTCGAGTTTTATGCCTCGGTCATGAGCCCCTATGGTTTGCAATTTGATTCGGACGTCACGCCTGGGCATGAGGATGGACGCATTACATTTGTCCCCGTGCCATCACCGAAAACCAGCCCCAGCAATTTCAGATTCGAACGCCGAAGGATTTCAGGTGGGGGAACGGGAGATACGGGAGATACGGAGAACGAAGAGGATTTCGACTTGTATATCAAAACGGTGGATTACTTTGGTTTATATGCAACCGTGGAAAACCGTGCCTTGACGTTTATGTTCATGGAGTTCATGAAGCCTGCGCCGGGCGGGAGGTCTCCTGTTTCAATAGTTGCCTGGGAAAGCCCTTTTGAAAACGAAAGCATGTTTTCTTTTACCGGTTTGGCATACAACAGCCCGAAAAAAAATGATGATCGTGAACTCATGCAGTTCGACTCCATCATTGAAAATAACCCGTTACTGAAACCAACACTGGATCATAAAGTACATGGTGGCGTGGCAGAAGGGCATCTGTTGATAAGCCTGTTTCGCCGCACGAATGTTCGGCAGGATGACTGGCGAGGGGTGCCGGGTAACAAGGACCTGCATCCTTTAAGCAAGGAGGCCGGAGTAAATACTTCATTGAAGTTGATTCTTACTGACAACGAAGGTCATCGACACGCACTCGCAATTACCTTCCGCGCCGGCAATCGCAATCGGTTCACCATTACTCCGCTTCCGGAACTCTTCAATAAAGTCTGATCGCGTTGCGTTCCATTGTTCATTTCATTTTCCTCCCTGGAGGTCATCGACATGAGTACTGTCACCGCCGAAAAAACCAATGTGCATTCCAACGCCTTCAACTTCAGAAGTTTCGTTGACACCGGTGTCGACAAACGCACCGGCATCTACACCGTGTCGCTGAAGTTGCACGAAGTGGAAGTCAACGATCTGCGCGGGCCCGTGGTGCCCCTGAGCCTTCATTTCAATCCTATGAGCTGGATCAATAACGGTTATGGCGAAGGCTGGCGCCTGGCGCAGACCCAGTATGTGCCAGCCACGCAGGTCATCACCACGCACACCGGCGAATCCTTCAAGGTGACGGGTACCGACCCTGCCGAGCCGGGCCGGATGACGATGAAAGAGCAGAAGATCGAGAGTTTCAAACTCTATGAACTGAGCGGCGACCCACAGGGTGACTACAAGGTTGTGTACGTCGACGGGACGGTGGAAATCCTCAAGCGCACCGGTACCCAGCCGCAGGAGGCGATCCCGGTGGTCATGTATTCGGCGACCGGGCACAAGGTGACCCTGAGCTATCAGGCTGCCGGGCAGGGCCGGATGCTCAGTGAGGTGCGCGACAGCCAGGGCCTGCTGGTGCAGGTGATACGTAATCTCACGGCCGGTACCGTGGAAATCAACCTCAAACCCACACAAGGCGTGCCGTTGGCGCAGTTCGCGTTGCACCTGGAAAGCGACCTGATGACTCGTATCACGCTTCCCACCTCAAACCGTGCTGGCTGGCGTTTCCTCTACGGCCTTGAGCGTGAGCAGCGCTGCATGAAGGAAGTGTGGAACCCGTTCGGTGGTCACGAAAGGATTGGCTACAACGACGGTGGCCACGAGTTTCCCGGCAGCGTGGACTATCTTGCGGTGCCGCGGGTGACCGACCATGTCATGGACCCGGGCGGCGGTCAGCCGCCGATCGTGATGAAGTACGCCTACAGCAACGACGGCAGCAACTTCCTGGGTTATGGCGCGCCCATCAACTTCACCGACGACGGCCTGGACAATCTCTACAAGGTGCTGGCCGCCTACACCTATCAGACCATCGAGCAATTGATGAACGGCGCCGCCGTGGTTCGCACCGTGACCCGCACCTTCAACCGCTTCCATCTGCTGGTGGAGGAGGAGACGGTCCAGGGCACCTATCGCCAGGCCACCACCACGACCTATTACGCGGACGACAAGCTGTCCTTCGACCAGCAGGTTCGCCAATGTCAGTTGCCTAAACAAACCGACACCCGCTGGGAAGACACGGCCGACCCTCGCAACTGGCGCATCGACACCGAGAAGAGTGAATACGACATCCACGGCAACCAGACCTTGAGCCAGCAGGCCAATGGCATCACCGAAACCACGTCGTATTACCCGGCAGCAGGCGAGGGCGCGGACTGCCCGCCTGACCCCTACGGTTTCGTCAAATACATGAAAGAGAAAACCGTGACCCCGGCCTCGGACCCGGCGCGGATACCGAATCTGGAGCCCGGCGCGCCTGTGCTGCGTACGCGCTATAAATACGTCGAAAAATCCCCCATCAGTAGCGCAACCACTGCCTGGGTGGCGCCGGCAGAAGAGTCCTTCCTGGAGGTGAGCGGCCAGAGCGAAACGCTGCTCGAACGCACGGTCACGGCCTACATCGACAACCCTGGCAACCCGCTGCTGCACGGCCAGATCGAGCGCACGGCGGTCACTCGCGGGGGGCGCACCACGTTCACCGATTTCGCCTACAGCAAGGTTGGCGCCACCTACCGCACCCTGGCTGATGCCGAGGTGTTGCGCACGGTGCAGACGGTGAGCACCGATTTTGATGCGGTCAGTAAACAGATCACCGAGGAAGTCTCGCTGTTCAACGCCTTGCCGGTGCTGACCACCGACAAGAACGTGCAGATCCGCACCACCTACGACGAGTTGGGCCGGGCGCTGACCGAGACCGTGGCCCCGGGCGATCCGCAGTTCGCCGCCACTCGCAGCTACAGCTATCGACTGATTCATCCGGCAGGACAGGGTGAAACCCCCGAGTCACAACCTGCGAGCCAGGTGGTGGAAAACGTCAAGGGCGTGAAGACCCGATCGGTGTTCGACGGGTTGAACCGGGCCATCGAGGAAGAACAGCAGGACGTCGACAATGCCGGCGGGCAGCCAGCGGTATACCGCAAGATTTACGCGGCCAGCTACAACACCCTCGGCCAGATGATCACGGAAACCGAGCACGACTGGCTGGAGAAAAAAGACCTGCCGCTGACCAGCACCTTCACCTATGACAACTGGGGTCAGCAGGACAGCATCACCGGCCCCGACGGGGTGAAGACCAACACCGTCAACGACCCGATCACCTTCACGAGTGAGGAATGGATCGAGGGCATGGGCAAAACGATCACCGTCAGCAACCGTTTCGAGAAGCCGGTGAGCGTCGAACGCCGCGATATCGCCGGCAAACGCATCAGCCTGCACACCTACAAATATGACGGGGTGGGTCGCACCCACTCTGAGAAGAACGCCGGCGGGTTCGAGACGCTCTACAAGTACGACGTCTACGATCGCATGACCGAAACCACCTTGCCGGATCGGGCCAAAGTGGCGCGTAGCTATGCGCTGCACAGCCGCAACGATCTGCCTGAGCTGATCAGTGTCAACGGCAGGAAACTGGGCACGCAGACCTTCGATGGCCTGGAGCGGATGATCGAGTCGGTCACCGGTGGTCGCGTCACCACCTACACCTTCGACACCAGCGACAGCGAGCCGGACGTGGTGACCCTGCCCAGCGGTGCGCAGATCCGCTACACCTACAATCACGTGCTGACGGCGGAACCCCAGACCCGCACCGCCATTTCCAGCCTGCCGGCGGTGAACGACATCGCGGCCACCTACAAATACGATCCGCTGAACGCCCGCTTGCTTGAATCCTCGGAGCAGGGCACGACGCTGGTGCGCACCTACAACAGCAACGGTGAAGTGGCCACCGAGGCGCGAGATGGCTACAACATGGCCTATCTGCACAGTCGCATGGGGCGGCTGGTGCGCTACACCGATGTTCTCGGCCAGATTCAGACGTATGAGTACGACGACGGTGGGCGACTGGCGACCACCGAACTCGGGGATGCCGGCAAACCCGGGCACGTCAAAAGTGAGTTCACCTACAACCTCCAGGGGCTTACCGAAAGCATCCATACCCAGGACACCGCCGGGCAACAGAACCTGACCATCAGCCTCGGCTACGACGACCATGGGCGCGAGACCTCACGGGTGTTCGACTTCGGCGCCACGGCAGAGCGCCTGAGCCAGGCCTGGAACGAGCTTGATCAGGTGGTGAGCCGGCAGTTGAACGAGAAGGCCGACGGCACCGGGGCGAGCCTGCGTGCCGAGACCTACGAGTACGAGATGCGCGGGCGACTGGAGTACTACACCTGCAGCGGACCGCTATCGCCGGTCGATCACGCGGGGAACATCATAGATTCCCAGGAGTTCTACTTCGATGACATCGACAACATCGAAGAAGTCCGAACCCGATTCCCGGGCGGGAGCAACACTGCCAAATACACCTACGTCAATGAAGACCCGGCGCAGTTGAGCGCGATCAGCAACTCCAATGCCGCCTACAAGGCGTTCGACATGACGGCTACCTACGACGACAACGGCAACATGGAAGCGGACTACAAATTCAGGATGACGTACGACACGCTGAACCGGTTGGAAACGGTCAGTGAACTGGGCGGCGGGGCGTCCAGGGGCTATGTCTATGACGGCGAGGATGCCTTGACCGGGGCCAATGGTGATGGCGTCAACGAGCGTGTCTTCTATCGCAATGATGAACCGGCGAACAGGGTCGACGGCGATCAGCGCACCACCTTCATGTATGGTAACGGACAGCCGCTGGCCCAGCGCGAGGACGGTGATGGCCCAAAGTCCTGATGCTGGCCGGGGACGACAAGAGCAGCGTGTTGTCCGAGGTCAGCGAGCAGGGGCGGGGGAATGTGGTTTATACGGCGTATGGGTTCGATGCGGGGGGAGAGAGTCGGATCGGGTTTAACGGGGAGTTGAAGGATTCGTTTAGCGGGCAGTATTTTTTGGGGAAGGGGTATCGGATGTTTGATCCGTTGGTGATGCGGTTCAAGAGCCCGGATGGGGTGGGATGGAGTCCGTTTGGGGCGGGGGGTATTAATCCGTATGCGTATGTTGAAGGTAATCCCGTCAAGTTTAAGGATTCGACGGGCCACGTACGTGGCTTGGCCCGTGGTTTGGTCCGTGTCATTGATCCGGATTTTGCCACCCGGAGTGCACCGGAGCTGGGACTGACGACAAAAGACTTTTCGCAGTATGATCCGGATTTGGCGGGTTGGTATGCGTATTCGGGACCACCAATGCAACGTTCTGGACGTAACGTGAATGCGGGTTCTGAAGTGGCAGCTCCCGCCCGGACCAAACCAGATACAAGTACAAAACGTCCGATTGCAATGTCCAGCCGTGGAGACGGAAATGCCACCGGTGTGCAAAACGCCGCCCCGCAAGCACAACAAAAAAGCGTGAGCGTCGAGCGCCCGATCAAGGATGTCCGTCCGGCAGAAATTGGGCCGAAACCTGGTCCATCCTCGAAATCTACACAGCCTTCAAAACCACCTACCGCAGTCAGACCCAAAACACTGGAAATTACACCTAACCCCAACTCAGCCGAGATACAAAGACTGGATGGGAAAATCAGAGAAATGAGAAATCAACGTCACCATTACATGGTCGATGAAAATCAAATTGCGAAATGGCTAGCTCGAATAGCGGAGTTACGTCAGTCGTAGTAATTGTTCTCATTCACCCAATCCACTAACCCGAGCAAACTCCACCAACCCACCGTCATGGCCAAGCCCCAACTTGTCCATGGCGGTGCGTTTCTGCCGGCTGATGGTTTTTTCACTCCGATTCAACTGCGCCGCAATCTGCCGCCCCGACATCCCCTGCACGAACAACCTCACCACCTCCAGTTCCCGCTCCGACAAACTCACCAAAGCAGCTTCATGGACTGCAGAGCTCAGCCCGTGGTTATTCAACATCCGCGCAAACCCCGGGCACAGATAAGGCTGACCCTTGGCCACCCGATTCACGGCGCGTTTAAGGTCGTTCAACGGGCTGCGCTTGTCGAATAAACCTCCAACGCCCTTGTTCAACAGCGCCCGCAGCAGCGAAGGGTTGCGCAGCATGGTCATCACGATCAACGGAACATGGGCGAAATGGCGCCTCACGTAACCCATTAACGCCAGACCATCGGGGAAATGTCCGTAGGGCATCGAATAGTCGCTGACCACCAGATCACAGGGTGTGCGGGTCATATGGTCGATGAGCTCATCGGCATCGCTGGCCAGCGCGACGATGGAACAGTTCGCAGCGGTGTCACGCAGCAGCATCTCCACGCCCTTGAGAACCACGGGGTGATCGTCCGCCAGGATGATGCGCAAAGGGTTGCCCGGGCGGACCCTGTGCGACACGGAGGTATCGTCACAGGCATCTGCGCGGGAGGGGTGGGAAGGTGTGGATTGCGGTGTTCGTTGCAGCGTCATACAGGGTCTCAACAGGGATCGATACTGCGCTGATCGCTGAAGAGAGGCTGGCTCAAGGGGATTGAATCAAGCCCTGTTCCAGCGCCTTGGCCATGGCGGCCCAGCGCGATCGCACGCCGAATTTGCGGCGGATGTTGCAAAAGTGGTAATTCACCCCGGCCTCGCTGCATTCGCAGATCTTGGCGATTTCCCAGGACGACTTGCCGGCCACGCCCCACTTGAGGATTTCCTTCTCCCTGATGGTCAGGGTGATGGCCTTGGGCGGCGGCGGGCTTTCGTGCAGTTCGAAGTTGACCTGGGTTGGCGATGATTGAACTGATGCGTCAATGGAGCGGTACATAAGTGGATCTCCCATTCATCATCATTGATGGCGTGGGCGCGACGGAATCTTCCTACTGCGTGATGGTGTGGTTCGCGCGACCGTCCTTCAGTCGCCGGTACGGCGCTGGAGGGACGGCTTCCTTATATCGCGATTCTCGAACCTTGGAACCTGTCACAAATTACAGGTGGCGAACTGTAATCAGGCAAATGGGAAATGGCTGTCAGCGGAAATACTGCTTGCCGTAGGATTCTTCTTCCTGAGGCGTAGTCTTGCGTTTCGCCGATAATTTTTTGAAAAGACGGATTTTTTTACCGGCCGTTAACGGCAGCAGCGATTGATGGCCACTGATAGAAATGTCAGGTGCATCGATTCCATCGGGCGTCCATCGATTTGGCCGTCCGTCGAATTGAAAGGCCGTACTGGCGCAATGACAGATTTCAGATAGGGTTGTGATCATGGAGCCCGCGCGACAGGAGAATACATGCGCTACTCAGCTTTGACCCAACGCATCGCCGGTGACGGTGCGGCCGCCTGGCAGATACACGATCGAGCGCTGGAACTGCGCGAGCAGGGCATCAATGTGCTGCTGCTGTCGATCGGCGATCCCGACTTCGATACACCCCAGCCCATCGTCCGCGCCGCCATCGACAGCCTGGAGGCGGGCGACACCCATTACCCGCCGGTGCGCGGCACCCAGGGCCTGCGCGACAGCATTGCCCGCAGTCACCGGCTGCGCAGCGGGCAGGCGGTGTCGGCGGAACATGTGGTGGTGTTTCCCGGTGCGCAGTGTGCGGTGTATTCGGTGGCGCAGTGTCTGCTCGATCCGGGCGACGAGGTGATCGTCGCCGAGCCGATGTACGTGACCTATGAAGGGGTGTTTGGCGCGATCGGCGCGAAGGTGGTGCCGGTGGCGGTACGTCCGGAAAACGCTTTCCGGGTCGATCCGCTGGATGTCGCGGCGCTGATCACCCCCAAGACCCGCGCCATTTTGCTCAACAGCCCGAACAACCCGACGGGGGCCAGTCTGCCGCTGGTGATCTGGCAGGAACTGGCGTCGCTCTGTGTGCGTTATGACCTGTGGTTGATCAGTGACGAGGTCTACAGCGATCTGCTTTACGAGGGCAAACACATCAGCCCCGCCAGCCTGCCGGGCATGGCCGAGCGCACGGCGACCATCAACAGTCTGTCCAAGTCCCATGCCATGAGCGGTTGGCGGGTGGGCTGGGTGATCGGGCCGAAGCGGCTGGCCGATCATCTGGATCATTTGTCG
The DNA here is from genome assembly GCF_054070595.1 of Pseudomonas sp. SDO55104_S430. Lineage (NCBI taxonomy): Bacteria > Pseudomonadati > Pseudomonadota > Gammaproteobacteria > Pseudomonadales > Pseudomonadaceae > Pseudomonas > Pseudomonas sp. SDO55104_S430. The sequence continues at coordinate 10,630 of NZ_JBSVXG010000194.1, forward strand.
ATGTGCATGCTGTTCGGCATTCCCGAGTTCATCCAGAAGGCTTCGCAGCTGGCGCTGGACCAGCAACTGCCGGAAGTGGCGATCATGCGCGAGGAGTATCGCCAGCGCCGGGACCTGGTGTGCAACAGCCTGAACCATTGCCCGGGATTGCGCGCGATCCGGCCGGATGGCGGGATGTTCGTGATGGTCGACGTGCGCCAGACCGGCCTCAGCGCCCAGCACTTTGCCGAGCGGCTGCTTGAGGGCTATGGGGTTTCGGTGCTGGCCGGCGAAGCCTTCGGGCCGAGTGCGGCGGGGCATATTCGGATCGGGTTGGTGGTGAGTCAGCTGCAACTGGCTGATGCCTGTCGGCGGATAGCGTTGTGTGCGACCGACATGCTCGAGGCGCGGCGGGCCTGAGAGATTGATGTTCTCTGTGCGGGCCCTTCGCGGGCAAGCCTCGCTCCTACAGAGGTACGCGGCGCTCATGTA
>NZ_JBSVXG010000195.1:0-10994 GCF_054070595.1 Pseudomonas sp. SDO55104_S430
TCAGTCACATCAATATTGACTGACAGTCCGCATCGCGAGCAGGCTCGCTCCCACAGTTATTTTTTGTGTTTGCCTGTGAAGCCTCAGGCGTTACCGGCCAGCTTCATCCGCGCAGCCTGGGTGAAATCCAGCATCCGCTTCAGCGGCCGGATCGCCTGAGGAATCAGCGCCGGATCGACAAAGATCTCGTTCGCCCCCTCTTTCAAGCTCTTGAGCGTGCGCTCAAGGGTGTTCATCGCCATCCACGGGCAATGCGCGCAACTGCGGCATGCCGCGCCGTTGCCGGCGGTTGGCGCCTCGATAAACACCTTGTCCGGGCACAGCTGCTGCATCTTGTAGAAGATGCCGCGGTCGGTCGCCACGATCAGGGTCTTGTTCGGCAAGGTCTGCGCCGCCGCGATCAACTGACTGGTGGAACCGACGGCGTCCGCCAGCTCGATCACCGAGGTCGGCGACTCCGGATGCACGAGGATCGCCGCATCGGGATACAGCGCCTTCATGTCTTCGAGCTGCTTGGACTTGAACTCCTCGTGAACGATGCAGGCACCGTCCCACAACAGCATGTCGGCACCGGTCTGGCGCTGGATGTAGGTGCCCAGGTGCTTGTCCGGGCCCCAGATGATCGTTTCGCCGTTATCCATCAGGCTTTCGACGATCTCCAGTGCGCAGCTGGACGTCACCACCCAGTCGGCCCGGGCTTTGACCGCCGCGGAGGTGTTGGCATACACCACCACCGTGCGCTCGGGATGCTGATCGCAGAACGCGGAGAACTCGTCGACCGGGCAACCCAGATCCAGCGAGCACGTCGCCTCGAGCGTCGGCATCAGAATGCGTTTTTCAGGGTTGAGAATCTTGGCGGTCTCACCCATGAACTTGACCCCGGCAACCACCACGGTCTTGGCCGGGTGAGCGTTACCGAAACGGGCCATCTCCAGGGAGTCGGAGACGCAGCCACCGGTTTCTTCGGCCAGAGCCTGGATGACCGGATCGCAATAGAAGTGGGCAACCAGCACCGCGTCCTGAGCCTTGAGCTCGGCAGCGATGGCGGCACGGTAACGGGCTTCCTCGTCAGCCGTCAGCGGCTTGGGCTGCTTGGCGTCGAGGTGGGCTTGAACCAGAAGGCGTTCGGAAATCTGCGTCATGTTCGCAAGACCTGCAGGCGCATTCGCGCGAAAGTCGAGTATACACCCGGCTCCGGACCCGTCTGGGTACCGCCGGGAAAGTGAGTATTCATCAGGCACGGACAGCGTGAAGATGCGCAAGGCTACAGAATATCCGGCGGATGCAAAAGATGATTCTGACCTGCGCCATATGGTGCACCCCGGAGGCAGGGCCGGGTTAAATCGCGGGCAAAAAAAAATCCGGAAATCCTCACTTGCGTGGGCCTTCCAGACTTTTAAAACAGCTTGAAAATGGTGGGTCGTGTGGGATTCGAACCTACGACCAATTGGTTAAAAGCCAACTGCTCTACCAACTGAGCTAACGACCCGCTGTGTGGTGGCGCGTATAATACTGATTTTTAAGGACTATTCAACACCTATTTTGAAAATAATCAAAAATAAGGTGTTGGGTCGCTGATTCCGCCCGCAACAAAGCCTTCCGCACGCAGTCGGCAGCTGTCGCACTTGCCGCACGCACGCCCTTCATCGTCGGCCTGATAGCAGGAAACGGTCAGGCCGTAGTTGACCCCAAGCTTCGTTCCCTCCTGAATGATCTGCGCCTTGCTGAGGTTTTGCAGCGGTGCCTGGATACGGAAACCATTGCCCTCAACGCCAGCCTTGGTCGCCAGATTGGCCATACGCTCGAACGACTCGATGAACTCGGGACGGCAGTCCGGGTAACCGGAGTAATCCACGGCGTTAACGCCAATGAAGATGTCGCGAGCACCGAGCACTTCCGCCCAACCCAATGCCAGGGACAGGAACACGGTGTTGCGTGCCGGGACGTAAGTGACCGGAATGCCTTCGCCCGGATTTTCCGGGATATCGATGCTGCTGTCGGTCAGGGCCGAGCCGCCCATGCCGTTCAGATTCAGGCCGATCACCTTGTGCTCGACCACCCCAAGATCCCGAGCCACACGCTCGGCGGCATACAGTTCGGCGTGGGAGCGCTGACCATAGTCGAAACTCATGGTGTAGCAGCTGTAGCCCTGAGCGCGGGCCATGGCCACGACCGTCGCCGAATCCAGGCCACCGGACAGCAGGATGACCGCACGTTTTTCTGCAGTGTTCAGTTGTTCCGTCATTTCAGCGCCCCGGCTCATCATTCCAAAGATATTTATGCAGCTGCAGTTGCAGGCGCACCGGCAGGTTGTCCGCCACCACCCAGTCAGCCAGATCCCGTGCATTGAGATCGTGATGGCTCGGCGAGAACAAAACTTCGCCGGCACGTTGCTCAAGACCGTACTGGATCAGCTTGGAAACGGACCACTCATAGTCTTCCCGCGAGCAGATGACAAATTTCACCTGGTCGTTGGGCGTGAGCAGTTCGATATTTTCGTAACGGTTGCGATGGGCTTCTTTCGAGCCCGGCGTCTTCAGGTCGACGACGCGACTGACCCGAGGATCCACGGCCGAGATATCGATCGAGCCGCTGGTTTCCAGCGAGACCTCGTAACCGGCGTCGCACAACCGCTTTAGCAATGGAATGGCGTTGGGTTGAGCCAGAGGCTCGCCGCCGGTGACGCACACGTAACGCGGACGAAAACCGGCTACCTGCTCGAGGATATCGTCGAGTGTGCGAATGGTGCCGCCAGTGAAGGCGTAGGCGCTGTCGCAGTATTGGCAACGCAACGGGCAACCGGTCAGGCGCACAAAAACCGTGGGCAGGCCGGCGGTCCGAGTTTCACCCTGCAACGAGTAGAAAACTTCGGTAATTCTCAATGTGTCTTGCATATTCGCCACGGGCGTAACAGCTAAACAGGCTGTCCGCCTCCGTCAGGCACTTCATGGAACCCCGGCAATGCGTAGATCCCAAAAAGCGTGTTTCAGAAAAAGGGGGTGAATTCTAACGAAAAAACCCGCGACAAGCGCGGGTTTCTTCAAAACGGGTCCGGCAAGCTTACATGCGCTGCAGATCGCGCTGTGCCAGCTGAGCGGCGGAAGTCCCCGGATACTGGGACACCACCTGCTGCAGAATGCCTTTGACCCGGTCGGTGTGACCAAGACGACGCTCTACATCAGCAAGCTTGTACAGCGAATCAGGCACTTTGGCGTGCTTGGGATACAGCTGCGAAACCTTGGCAAATGCCTGACCTGCACCTTGCAGATCGCCTTTGGCCAAATTCACTTCACCCAACCAGTACTGCGCATTGCCCGCGTACTGGCTGTTTGGGTACTTGCGCAGGAAGGCGGCAAAAGCCTGGCTGGCCTTGTCGAAATCCTTGGCTTTGATCAAGTCGAAGGCAGCATCGTAATAAAGCTTTTCCTTCGCCGGATCTGCCGGTTCGCTGCTCGCTGCTGGTGCCTGAGCTGCCGCCCCCGCGGCTGCGCCTGCACCTGCTGCAGCACCGGGGGCGTTCAAATCGCCACCGGTAGAAGAATTCTCTGGAGTCGCGGCTGGTGCAACGCCGGATCCTATGCGCCGATCAAGATCCTGGTATCGCTCCAGGTTTTCCTGCTTCATGCGCGCTACATCATTTTGCAGAACTTCGATCACGCCTTGTTGGCGTTCGATCTGCTCCTGCATTTGCTGAAGCTGGTTGAACAGCTGGCCCTGTGCCGAGACAGGAGCCGCAGCCCCTGTCCCGGCATAGGCGCCGTTCGTACCGTAACCAGCAGGCGGATAACTGCTCCCGCTATTGCCGGAGTCATTATCGACCACAGGAACCGCAGCCCACGCCGAGAACGACGCGAGGCTGAGAGCCAGAACAGTTACAGCACGACGGCACGTTCGCATGACGAATTACTTACGCAGTTCGACGCGACGGTTTTGAGCCCAGGACTGCTCGTCGTTGCCGGTGGCAACTGGACGCTCTTCGCCGTAGGAAACCAGTTCCAGCTGAGCTGGGGAAACGCCTTGCAGTACCAGGTAGCGTTGAACGGCTTTCGCACGACGCTCGCCCAGTGCCATGTTGTACTCACGAGTACCACGTTCGTCGGTGTTGCCTTCCAGAACAACGCGAGCGCCGTTTGCTTTCAAGTCTTTGGCGTGAACGTCCAGAGCGCGCATGGCTTCTGGCTTCAGGTCCGAGCTGTCGTATTCGAAGTAGAAAGTGGTGATAGCGCGCAGAGCAGCTTCTTCGCTCAGGGAGCCGTCAACTGCACCAGTGTTAGCGCCGTAACCAGCGTTTGGATCTACCGCGCCTTCACCGGCATTGTCGCCGCCTTTGGACGAGCAACCTACAGCTACAGCCATGGCCAGAGCCAGCGCAGCAAATTTACCAAACTTCAGCATTTCCATCGTGAAACTCCTAATGAACCCCAGTGTGTTAAGTAAAACGTAAAGCGCCGCGTCAGTTCAGGTAAGGGGACCAGGAAGGTTCTCTGACTTCGCCTTGTGCGGTAGGAAGCGGGAGCCTTACGCGTCCATTGATGGACACGAGCATCAAGACTCCCCGGCCCTGCTGGCGGGTGGCGTAGATTACCATGGTGCCGTTGGGCGCAACAGTGGGCGACTCGTCCAGAGTGCTATCAGTGAGGATTTTTACACTGCCTCGCTGCAAATCCTGGGCCGCCACTTTGAAATTGGTGAAACCTTCCTGGCGGTGAATCATCACCAGGGTCTTTTCGTCCGCCGACAATTTAGGGTTGGCGTTGTAGTTACCGACGAAAGTTACACGCTCCGCACCACCGCCACCGACGCTGGTTTTATAGATCTGCGGCTTGCCGCCACGGTCGGAGGTGAAGTAGATGGTCGAACCGTCCTTGCCCCAGAACGGCTCGGTGTTGATGCCGGGACCGTTGGTGACACGAGTGATCGAGCGCGAACCCACGTTCATCACGTAGATGTCCGGGTTACCGTCCTTGGACAGTACGAATGCCAGGCGGCTGCCATCCGGCGACCAGGCTGGCGCACCATTCAGGCCTTCGAAGTTGGTCAGTTGCTCACGGCGACCGGTGTCGATGTTCTGCATGAAGATACGCGGACGCTTCTGCTCGAACGACACGTAGGCAATGCGCTTGCCGTCCGGTGCGAAACGCGGCGACAGGATCGGCTCGCGCGATTGCAGCAGGGTCACGGCGCGGGCACCGTCATAGTCCGAACGCTGCAGGGTGTAGCGAGTGTTCTTCTCGGAGAAGCGCTCGGCCGTCACGTACAGCAGGCGAGTGGAAAACGCACCCTTGATGCCGGTGAGTTTTTCGAACGACTGGTCGGAGATGTAGTGCGCCATGTCACGCAGCTGATCCACACCACCCGACACGCTGCCGGTCAGCACTTGCTGTTCGGTCGCGACGTTGAACAGTGCGTATTGAACCTGCAGGCGACCGCCCGCAGGAACGATGCTGCCGACCATGACGTACTGGGCACCCAGTGCCTTGAAGTCACGGAAGATGATTTCGCTGGCCTGGCTTGGCTGGCTGATCATGTTCTGCTTCGGAATCGGCGCGTAATAACCCGAGTTGCGCAGGTCGTTACCGATGATTTCCGCCATGTCGTCCGGCAGCACGCTACCGCCCTGGAAACCGAACGGTACAACCGCGATCGGAGTGGCCCGATCGCTGCCGCTGGTAACCAGAATGTTTTTCTCATCCGCCATCGCCAACCCTGCCATACAGCAGATCGCGATCAGCATTCCTCGAAGAAGGTTTCTCACAAGGCTAGATCCTCAGGTGTAAATGTCATCTTGAACGAACGATACGGAGCGAAATCGCTCGGCTTCATTCCCTGCATTTCTGTCAAACGTCCAATATTCTTCACCGCCGCTACAGCCGATGCGTCAAACGGACCGTCACCGCTGGACTTGGCCACGCTGACCGAAGTCACCGTACCGTCAGGCAACATGCCGATTTGCAACACGACCGTCATGCCTTTGCGGGCCGAAGGTGGACGGGCCCAGCCTTCTGCTGCACGTGCTCGGATCAGGTCATCGAAACTGCCGGCGACTTCGTCACCCTGCTCATCGGCCAAGGCCTGCTGACGCTGCGGCGTGTCGGAAAGCAAATCTGCCAAGGCCTGGGCCTTTTTGTCTTCGGCGGATTTACGTGCCGCATCCTGCGCTTTCTTCTTCGCAGCATCGGCAGCAGCTTTCTTCTTCGCTTCATCGGCGACTTTCTTCTTCGCCTCTTCAGCTTCAGCTTTCTTCTTGGCGTCTTCCGCGGCTTTCTTCTTCGCGTCTTCGACGATCTTTTTCTTCGCTTCTTCAGCGGCCGCTTTCTTGGCCTCTTCTTCAGCAGCTTTCTTGGCTTCTTCTTCAGCTTTCTTCTTGGCTATATCAGCCAATTGTTTCTCTTCTGCCTTCTTGGCTTCGGCGGCTTTCTTCGCGTCGTCGGCTTTCTTGGCTTCATCAGCCTTTTTCGCCTCGTCCGCTTTCTTCGCCTCATCGGCCTTCTTGGCTTCCTCGGCCTTTTGAGCCGCTTCTTCTTTCTTTTGTTCCGCAGCCTTCACGGCTTCCTGCTCGATCTTCTTCTGCTCCATCTGCTCGACTTCGGTCTGGCGCGCGGCGGATTTCTTCGCCTCACCCGCAATCTTCTGATTGGTCTGGGTGGTTGCCTGACTTTTCGATTTCAGCTGGTACAGGGTTGCCTGAACGATAGGCTTGGCCGGCGGCAGCTCCGGTGTGAAGGCAAAACTGACGAACAGCATGCCGAACACCAGCACGTGCAAGCCAATCGCCCAGACACTAGGCCAGAAGTAGCTTTCCGAGGCGGACGGCTCTCGCTGTTGCTGCATCAGGGCGCCTCGGTAATCAAGCCAACGTTACCGACCCCGGCTTTCTGCAACCCGCCCATGGCGCCCATGACGGAACCGTAGTCGACGCTCTTGTCGCCGCGAATGAAGACCTGGGTACGCTTGCCGCCTTCGTTGCCGACGCGAATGATCTTGGTGACCGCATCAGTCATTTGCGGCAGGGTCATGGCGCGATCCTGCTGCTTCTCGGTGTCGACTTCGCTGCCAAGGTTCCAGTAGTAGGTCTTGTCAGCCTTGATCGAAATGGTCAGGACCTGAGTGTTGTTGTCCTGCGGCAAGGCTTCGCTGGAAACCTTCGGCAGATCAACTTTCACGCCCTGATTGAGCATCGGCGCGGTCACCATGAAGATGACCAGCAGCACCAGCATCACGTCGATGTAAGGCACCACGTTCATCTCGGCGACCGGCTTGCGCTTGTTTCGCGCTCGAGCGATTAAAGCCATTGGTAATTACCTGCTCAGTCTTCGCTGGTGTGCACTTTGCGGTGCAGGATCGCCTGGAACTCGTCGGCGAAGGTGTAGTAACGGCCGATCAGCGTTTCGCTGCGAGCGGCGAAACGGTTATAGGCGATAACGGCAGGAATAGCGGCGAACAGACCGATCGCCGTAGCGATCAGGGCTTCGGCGATACCTGGCGCTACGGTGGCCAGAGTCGCTTGCTGGGCTGTGGCCAGACCACGGAAGGAGTTCATGATGCCCCAGACGGTACCGAACAGACCGATGTACGGGCTGACGGAACCGACGGTGGCCAGGAAAGGCAGGCTCTGTTCGAGCTTTTCTTCTTCGCGGGAGATCGCTACGCGCATGGCACGGGCAACGCCTTCCATGACTGCTTCAGGATCAACGCCTGGCTGCTGGCGCAGACGGGAGAATTCCTTGAAACCGGCGCGGAAGATCTGCTCGACACCGGAATCCGGGTCCGGGTTGCTGCCTGCCTGACGATAGAGTTTGGACAGGTCGATGCCTGACCAGAAACGCTCTTCGAAACTCTCAAGAGCGCGTCGACCGGCGCGCAGCAGGTTGCTGCGCTGAAAGATCATGATCCATGAGGTCACCGATGCGGCTACCAGGGTCAGCATTACCAGTTGCACCACGATACTGGCATTGCTGACCAGGCTCCACATGGAGGAATGGTCGACGACGTTAGCTTCCACGCTTTATCTCCTGCGTTGAGTGTGTACCCGCGCCGCTCACGTCGGCAAAGGCCGCTCGTAGAGCTTCGGGAATGGCCCGGGGTTTCAAGCTGTTGGTGCGCACACAGGCCACCAGAAACTGCCCTTCGCAGAGCAGTACGTTATCCGTGGCCCGCCTGACCTGCTGTTTGAAGCGCAGGCTGGCACGGTTCAATTCGATTACTTCAGCGCTTACCAGCAGTTCGTCATCCAGTCGCGCCGGCGCGTGGTAGCGCGCTTCGCTGGAATGCACGACGAACAACAGGTCCTCCCCTGCCAGCTGCGATTGGGCAAAGCCCAGCTCCCGTAGCCGCTCGGTTCGAGCCCGTTCCATAAACTTGAGGTAATTAACGTAATACACGATGCCGCCCGCATCGGTGTCCTCGTAATAAACGCGACAACGATGTGCGAAAGGCTCAAGCCCGTTTTGCGCGCGCATACTCTAGTGCTTACTCCTCGGGTTGCCAATCCGGCAGGCAACTGTTTTTCATTGTTCTGCGGCTTTCTCGCGAAAGTACGGTCCTAGGACAGCACAATGCCCGAAAATTCAGCACGCAAAACTCATTTAATCGTCCACGGAATCGAGAAACTCGTCTACAACGGGCATTTCGCCCAATCGTGACGGAATGTTTAAGCCGAAGTGCAGATAAGCATGCCGTGTCACTACCCGCCCCCGCGGGGTCCGCATGATGTAGCCCTGCTGGATCAGATAGGGCTCGAGCACATCTTCAATGGTGTGGCGTTCTTCACTGATGGCTGCGGCGAGGCTGTCCACGCCAACCGGTCCGCCATCGAACTTCTCGATCATGGTCAGCAGCAGACGCCGGTCCTGATGATCGAAGCCACGCTCATCGACATCCAGCAGGTTCAGCGCCATGTCGGCCACTGGCTTGGTGATGTGGCCCTTGGCACGAACTTCGGCGAAGTCCCGGACCCGGCGCAGCAAACGGTTGGCGATCCGCGGCGTGCCGCGGGCGCGACGGGCGATTTCGAAGGCGCCTTCCGGCTCCAGCGGCAAGCCGAGAATGCCCGCCGAACGACTGACGATCGTCGACAGGTCGGCGTTGCTGTAGAACTCCAGACGCTGAACGATCCCGAAACGGTCGCGCAACGGGTTGGTCAGCATGCCCGCCCGCGTGGTCGCGCCGACCAGGGTGAAAGGCGGCAAATCGAGCTTGATCGAGCGTGCGGCGGGGCCTTCGCCGATCATGATGTCGAGCTGGAAGTCTTCCATGGCCGGATACAGCACTTCTTCGACAATTGGCGAGAGGCGATGGATTTCATCGATGAACAGCACATCGTGAGGTTCGAGATTGGTCAGCAGCGCCGCCAGATCACCTGGACGCTCCAGAACCGGACCCGAGGTGCTTTTGATCGAGACGCCCATTTCCTGGGCGATGATGTTGGCCAGGGTGGTCTTGCCCAAGCCCGGAGGACCGAAAATCAGCGTGTGATCCAGGGACTCGTTGCGACCACGAGCCGCCTGGATGAACAACTCCATTTGCTCACGAACGGTCGGTTGGCCGATATATTCAGCCAGACTGACAGGGCGAATCGCCCGGTCCTGGACTTCCTCGCGCTCACGGGGGCCACCACCTGTGGCGGCAATCAGACGATCAGCTTCAATCACTTAGATCATTCCCTTCAGGGCACGACGAATCATGTCTTCGCTGCTCAAACCTTTCTCCTTGATCGCGGAAATCGCCTTGCTGGCTTCCTGCGGCTTGTAACCCAGGGAAATCAGCGCGCTGACCGCATCGTTCTCGGCGGTATTGACCGGCGCCGGACCATCCGGCTGGTTCGGTACCAGGGCGAACATGGCCGGAACGGCTTCCCAGGCCTTGAAGCGGTCCTTGAGTTCGACCAACAGGCGCTCGGCGGTTTTCTTGCCTACGCCCGGCACCTTGGTCAACGCCGAGGTGTCCTGGGATTGCACGCAGCGCACCAGTTCGTCGACTTCCAGACTCGACATCAGGGCCAGGGCCAGTTTCGGTCCCACACCATTAAGACGGATCAACTCGCGAAAAAAGTCTCGCTCGCGCTTGCCGACGAAGCCATAGAGTAACTGCGCGTCTTCGCGTACGACCAAATGGGTGTGCAGCGTCAGCGGTTCACCGACCGACGGCAAGCGATAAAGCGTGGTCATGGGCACTTCAAGTTCATAGCCCAAACCGTTTACATCCAGAATCAGGTGCGGCGGCTGTTTCTCAGCCAGTGTGCCGCGCAAGCGTCCAATCACGTTACAGATCCTTGAGCGTTGGCCGGCGCGATGCCGGCGACTGACAGAGCGAGGGTCCTGCGCCAGCCGAGGCGCAAATCCCTGATTCCATGAAATTGACTGCCGATGCTATCAGAGACGCAGGCGCCCGCCACGACTGCGTGCCGCACCCAGCCCATGAGGCAGCAGGCTGGAACGGGTGTGAGCGTGGCAAATGGCAATGGCCAGGGCGTCGGAGGCGTCGATCTGCGGTTTACTGGTCAGTTTGAGCATGTGCATGACCATCATCTGCACCTGCTCCTTGTTGGCGGCGCCGGTGCCGACCACTGCCTGCTTGACCTGGGTCGCGGTGTACTCGGCAATCTCCAGGCTTTCTTCCGCGCCGGCAACGATAGCGGCACCACGGGCCTGCCCCAGTTTCAGGGCGGAATCGGCATTGCGCGCCATAAACACTTTTTCGATGCCCATGGTCACGGGTTTGTAGGTCTGAATGATCTCCCGCACCCCACGGTAGACGATCTGCAAACGTTCGTGCAGCTCGCCAGCACCGGTGCGGATGCATCCGGAGGCCACGTATTCGCAGCCTCGACCGGTATCGCGTACCACGCCGTAACCGGTGATGCGGGAGCCGGGGTCGATGCCAAGGATTAAAGTCATAACGCCTGTGGGTCCGTGAACTATCTATATCCAAGTACAACACATAACAAATGTGGGAGCGGGCTTGCTCGCGAAGGCGGTGTATCAGTTACCGAAATT
>NZ_JBSVXG010000196.1:0-10988 GCF_054070595.1 Pseudomonas sp. SDO55104_S430
TCGTTACCTGTAGGAGCGAGGCTTGCCCGCGAAGAGGCCCGCTCAGTCGCTGAAAGGCTCAGGCATGAGCCAGGGCCGAATGCTCATCCGCCTCTAACAGCGCTTTATCCGTCTGCTGCATCACCTGACTAGCCACCGCCCCCGCCGTAATCGAACCACTGACGTTCAACGCCGTACGCCCCATATCGATCAGCGGCTCAACCGAAATCAGCAACGCCACCAGTGACACCGGCAAGCCCATCGCCGGCAACACGATCAGCGCGGCGAAGGTCGCACCGCCACCCACACCGGCCACCCCGGCCGAACTCAAGGTCACAATCGCCACCAGCGTCGCGATCCACAGCGGGTCCAGCGGGTTGATGCCGACAGTGGGCGCCACCATCACCGCGAGCATTGCCGGATACAGACCGGCGCAACCGTTCTGGCCGATGGTCGCACCGAACGAGGCGGCGAAACTGGCGATGGCCTGTGGAATGCCCAGGCGGCTGGTCTGCGCTTCGATGCTCAACGGAATGGTCGCGGCGCTCGAACGGCTGGTGAAGGCGAAGGTCAGCACCGGCCAGATCTTTCGGAAGAAGCGCAGCGGGTTGATCCCGGCGGCGGACACCAGCAGGCCGTGGACCACGAACATCAGGCCCAGGCCGATGTAGGACACCACCACAAAACTGCCGAGCTTGATGATGTCCTGCAGGTTCGAGCCCGCCACCACCTTGGTCATCAGCGCCAACACGCCGTACGGGGTCAGCTTCATCACCAGGCGCACCAGACGCATCACCCAGGCTTGCAGGGTGTCGATGGCGTTGATCACTTTCTGACCTTTTTCCGCGTCATCCTTCAGCAGTTGCAAGGCGGCGACGCCGAGGAAGGCGGCGAAGATCACCACGCTGATGATCGACGTCGGCTTGGCCCGCGCCAGATCGGCGAACGGGTTTTGCGGAATGAACGACAGCAGCAACTGCGGCACATTCAGGTCGGCGACCTTGCCGGCATAGTCGGTCTGGATGGTTTGCAGGCGGGCCATTTCCTGGGTGCCGGCCACCAGGCCTTCGGCGGTGAGGCCGAACAGGTTGGTCAGGCCGATGCCGATCAGCGCCGCGATGGCGGTGGTGAACAGCAGGGTGCCGATGGCCAGGAAACTGATTTTACCCAGCGATGACGCGTTGTGCAGACGGGCCACGGCGCTGAGGATCGAGGCGAACACCAGCGGGATGACGATCATTTGCAGCAACTGCACGTAACCGTTGCCCACCAGATCGAACCAGCCGATCGAAGCTTTCAGTACCGGATTACCGGTCCCGTAAATCGTGTGCAGCGCCACGCCGAATGCCACGCCCAGCGCCAGTGCGAGCAGGACTTTCTTGGCCAGGCTCCAACTGGTGTGGCGGGTTTGTGCCAGGCCCAGGAGCAGGGCGAGGAACACCAACAGATTGAGAATCAGCGGCAGATTCATTGGAACTCCCATTAGACATGTGCCAACTGCCTTCCGGGGCAGCTGCGAACCGGCAAGCCTAACAGCTTGAAATCTAATGAATTAATACCGAAAACGTATTGAAACTGTCGTTTTTGGAATAAGCGACTGTCGCTTTTGGGATGCATCTGGCGCGATAGGCGCGATAGCGGTCGCTGACAGACGAGGACTGTCACACTGATTTGCTAGCGTTGATCTCTTTGAATCAGGGAGATCTGCAGATGAAGTTCGCACCGAAACTGCTCGCTGCTGCACTGTGCCTCGGCCTTGCCAGCCAAGCCTTCGCCACGGACCTGAAACACTGGCCCGCCGATCAGGCCAAGGCGCTGGACGCGATGATCGCGGCCAACGCCAACAAGGGTAACTACGCGGTGTTCGACATGGACAACACCAGTTACCGCTACGACCTCGAAGAGTCGTTGCTGCCGTTCATGGAAAACAAGGGCCTGATCACCCGCGACAAACTCGATCCCTCCCTGAAACTCATTCCGTTCAAGGACACCGCCGACCACAAGGAAAGCCTGTTCAGTTATTACTACCGCCTCTGTGAACTCGACGACATGGTCTGCTACCCATGGGTCGCCCAGGTGTTCTCCGGCTTCACCCTCAAGGAACTCAAGGGCTACGTCGACGAGATGATGGCTTCGGGTAAGCCGGTGCCGGCGACCTATTACGAAGGCGACGTGGTCAAGAAGCTCGACGTCAACCCGCCGAAAATCTTCACCGGCCAGCAAGAGCTGTACAACAAGCTGATGGAGAACGGCATCGAGGTCTACGTGATGACCGCCGCTTCCGAAGAACTGGTGCGCATGGTCGCGTCCGATCCGAAGTACGGCTACAACGTCAAACCGCAGAACGTGATCGGCGTGTCCCTGCTGCTCAAGGACCCGAAAACCGGCGAACTGACCACCGCGCGCAAGCAGATCACCGCCGGCAAGTATGACGAGAAGGCCAACCTCGGCCTGGAACTGACCCCTTACCTGTGGACCCCGGCGACCTGGATGGCTGGCAAGCAGGCGGCGATCCTGACCTACATCGATGAATGGAAAAAACCGGTCCTGGTCGGCGGCGACACCCCGAGCAGCGACGGCTACATGCTGTTCCACAGCGTCGACGTGGCCAAGGGCGGCATCCACCTGTGGGTCAACCGCAAGGACAAATACATGACCCAGATCAACGGCATGATGGCCAAGAACGCCGCCGCCCAGGCCAAGGAAGGACTGACCGTGACGGCGGACAAGAACTGGGTGATCGTCAAGCCTGAAGAGATTCAGTAAGACCACCCGCTGACCCCTGTAGGAGCGAGCATGCTCGCGATGGAGGATCAGCCACCGCGGGGTGTCAGGCAGCCAGCGTTATCGTTGACGACCATCGCGAGCGTGCTCGCTCCTACAGAGTGCCTGGCATGCATGAACATCTGCATTGCTGTGGGAGCGGGCTTGCCCGCGAAGAGGCCATGTCATCCAGCATCAAACCCGAATGACACAACACCATTCGCACATTCAACACAAAAAATGCCCCGCACATGGCGGGGCATTTTCATGAACGCGCTTGACGCTTACAGCCCGTCAAGCATCGCCTTGTCACGCACGGCACCCTTGTCGGCACTGGTCGCCAGCAGGGCATAGGCTTTCAGCGCAGTGGTCACTTTACGTGGACGCACTTCAACCGGTTTCCAACCCTTCTTGTCCTGCTTGACCCGGCGCGCGGCCAGTTCTTCGTCGCTGACCAACAGGTTGATCGAACGGTTCGGAATGTCGATCAGCACCTTGTCGCCGTCCTTCACCAGACCGATCGCGCCACCGGCAGCGGCTTCAGGCGAAGCGTGGCCGATGGACAGGCCCGAAGTACCGCCGGAGAAACGGCCGTCGGTGAGCAGGGCGCAGGCTTTGCCCAGGCCTTTGGACTTCAGGTACGAGGTCGGGTAGAGCATTTCCTGCATGCCCGGGCCGCCTTTCGGACCTTCGTAGCGAATGATGACGATATCGCCTTCCTTCACTTCGTCGGCGAGGATGCCGCGTACAGCGCTGTCCTGGCTTTCGAAGATCTTAGCGTTGCCTTCGAATACGTGGATCGACTCATCGACGCCGGCGGTTTTTACCACGCAGCCGTCCAGGGCGATGTTGCCGTACAGCACGGCCAGGCCGCCTTCTTTCGAATAGGCGTGTTCGAAACTGCGGATGCAGCCGTTTTCACGGTCGTCGTCCAGGGTGTCCCAACGGGTCGACTGGCTGAACGCGGTCTGCGTCGGGATGCCGGCAGGACCTGCCTTGAAGAAGTGGTGAACCGCTTCGTCGTTGGTCTGGGTGATGTCCCACTTGGCGATGGCTTCTTCCATGCTGCGGCTGTGCACGGTCGGCAGCTGGGTGTGCAGCAGGCCGCCACGGGCCAGCGAGCCGAGGATGCTGAAGATCCCGCCGGCGCGGTGCACGTCTTCCATGTGGTACTTCTGGATGTTCGGCGCGACCTTGCACAGTTGCGGCACCTTGCGCGACAGGCGATCGATGTCACGCAGGTCGAAAGCGATCTCGGCTTCCTGGGCAGCGGCCAGCAGGTGCAGGATGGTGTTGGTCGAACCGCCCATGGCGATGTCGAGCATCATGGCGTTTTCGAAGGCCTGGAAGTTGGCGATGTTGCGCGGCAACACCGACTCATCGTTCTCGCCGTAGTAGCGCTTGCACAGCTCGACGATGGTACGGCCGGCCTGCAGGAACAGCTGCTCGCGGTCGCTGTGGGTGGCCAGGGTCGAACCGTTGCCCGGCAGGGCCAGGCCCAGGGCTTCGGTCAGGCAGTTCATCGAGTTGGCGGTGAACATGCCGGAGCACGAACCGCAAGTCGGGCAGGCGCTGCGCTCGTACTCTGCAACCTTCTCGTCAGAAGCGCTGGAGTCGGCGGCGATCACCATGGCGTCGACCAGGTCGAGACCGTGGCTGGCCAGTTTGGTCTTGCCGGCTTCCATCGGACCGCCGGACACGAAGATCACCGGGATGTTCAGGCGCAGGGCGGCCATCAGCATGCCAGGGGTGATCTTGTCGCAGTTGGAGATGCAGACGATGGCGTCGGCGCAGTGGGCGTTGACCATGTACTCGACGGAGTCGGCAATGATCTCGCGGCTCGGCAGCGAATACAGCATGCCGTCGTGGCCCATGGCGATGCCGTCGTCCACGGCGATGGTGTTGAATTCCTTGGCGACACCGCCAGCGCGTTCGATCTCGCGGGCGACCAGCTGGCCCAGGTCCTTGAGGTGGACGTGGCCCGGTACGAACTGGGTGAAGGAGTTGGCAATGGCGATGATCGGCTTTTTGAAGTCGTCATCTTTCATCCCCGTGGCGCGCCACAAAGCGCGGGCACCGGCCATGTTGCGGCCGTGGGTGGATGTTTTCGAGCGGTAATCAGGCATGAAGCACTCCGGGCGGCTAATCAGGTATCAAAAGGGAAGTGAGCTTCTATTGACGTCTGGAGTACTCGGTAATGGCCGTGTGTCCAAAGGCTGCCGATAACTTTGCGGGATCGCCGCGCGCTTCAGCTTGAGCTCATAAACCCGCCGGGGATGACTGGCGATGAATGTCGCGATTCTACACGGCTGGCGGCTGGAGGGAATGGTTGGGCGCATTCCTGAGACGTGCGGACGCACAAGCTCCCTGTAGGAGCGAGCAAGCTCGCGATGATCGTCAACGATAACGCTGGCAACCTGACACCCCGCGGCGCCCTGTCGTGCATCGCGAGCGTGCTCGCTCCTACAGGATCGGGGCAGACACATTCTGATTCTGTGTCATCACACCGTCGTCAGCCGTTGGGTCTACCGTTTTCTCTTCCTATCACAGAAGGGGACAACGGAATGTCCAGCAAGCCGCACGCTCATCGTTTACGCACAGGCCGACACTCGGAATCCGGGCGCATCTATCTGTTGACCGCAGTGACCCATGAACGGCAGCCAATCTTTCAGGATTGGCGCGTTGGTCGTGTCGTGGTGAACGAATTCAAAAGAGCCCAGGAAGTCGGCAACGCCACCTCCATCGCCTGGGTGGTCATGCCGGATCACTTTCACTGGCTGGTCGAATTGCACAGCGGCGACTTGCCGAAACTGATGCAAACCACGAAAGCCCGAAGTGCCCGCGCAATCAATCTGAAGCGAGGTCATCCCGAGAGGGTGTGGCAGAAGGGGTATTTCGACAGGGCATTGCGCTGGGAGGACGATCTGAAACTCGCCGCCCGATACATCATCGCCAATCCACTGCGTGCAGGTCTCGTCGACCACATCGGCCACTACCCACTATGGGACGCCATGTGGATTTGACACCCCCGTCCCTGTAGGAGCGAGCACGCTCGCGATGGACTCCAGAACACCGCGGGGCATCAGGCCGCCAGCGTCATCGTTGGCGACCATCGCGAGCATGCTCGCTCCTACAGGGTCCCGCACCAGCCCAGACATGTGCGCCTCACTGTAGGAGCGAGCACGCTCGCGATGGACTCCAGAACACCGCGGGGTATCAGACACCCAGCGTCATCGTTGACGACCATCGCGAGCAAGCTCGCTCCTACAGGAGAGCCGGTGATTGAGGGCGAGGCCTGCGGCGCTCAGCAGCAGGAAGGCCAGCGCTAGCGTTGTTTGCAGATCTGCGCCACTCAGGTTGATCAGGGCGCTGATCACTCCGCCGCAGATGAAAACCAGCGTGTTCCCGGCGGATGCCGAGGTGCCGGCGTTATCCGTGAACACATCCATGGCCCTGGACGTGGCAATGGGACGGGCGATGGTGATGCCGGCGGTGCAGATTATCATCGGAATCAGCACCGTCAGGTTCGAAAGCCCGTACAAACCAGAGAGTAAAAGCATCACCGGTCCGGAGAGAAAGATCAGGCGCAGGCCGACGATGATTTGGGTCCTGGCTGATATCCGGTTGGCGAGCGACCGAGCGGCGATCCCGCCGAAGATGTAGGCAACACCGTAAAGCAGGAGGGTCATGGAATATTCATAGGTCGACAGGCGCAACTGACCCATGAAAATCAGCGGCGAGACGACGATGAAAGAGAAATGGCAAGAGAAGGTAATGGCCGCGATCAGCCAGTAACCGACGAATCTCGGGTTGCCATACACCCGGCGATAGGCGCGGAAGATGTTCTGGTGCTCTACCGCCGCAGGGCGCTGGTTGTCGAACATGAACCACGTCGTCAGAAACACGGCAGCGGCCAACCCGATAAACAGGATAAAGCTGCCCGGCCAATCCATGAGTTGCTGCAACACGCTGCCCAGCAGCGGTGAAACGGTAATGAAAATCCCGCTGAGGGTCGTCAGCAGAATCCGTAGCCGATCCCGTTCCTTGTCCTCGAACA
Organism: Pseudomonas sp. SDO55104_S430; assembly: GCF_054070595.1. Taxonomy (NCBI): domain Bacteria; kingdom Pseudomonadati; phylum Pseudomonadota; class Gammaproteobacteria; order Pseudomonadales; family Pseudomonadaceae; genus Pseudomonas; species Pseudomonas sp. SDO55104_S430. Next base: position 6,800 of record NZ_JBSVXG010000196.1, read on the forward strand.
AGTCCTGAATCAGCGCCTGCGACAGTACGAAACAACCGCAACCGATGGCCTGGATCACGCGGAATATCAGGAACACGGTGAAATCGCTGGTCAGCAGACAACCCATCGCCCCCACGATCGAAACCGCCATGCCTCCCAGCAGCAGACGTTTGCGGCCGAACCTGTCCGACAGCGGCCCTATCAACAGTTGGGAAAGCGAGATGCCGATGGCGAACAGGCTGACGGACAGCGCGATATCCGCAGGCGTGGTCCGCAAATGTTCAGCCAGGGCAGGAAAGGATGGCAGCAATACGTCGAGAGGGAAGACACCCAGCAGTGTCATGACCATCAACAGCGCGATGGCGGAGGTTTTGTGTCGAGTCATCAGCCTGTCTGCTCAATCCGTGAGAGGTGGCTGAAGATCGAATTGATGACCGCATAAGTCAATTCAGAAGGGCGTAGGACCCTTCCGAATCTCCTGTAGGAGCGAGCACGCTCGCGATGGACTCCAGAACACCGCGGGGCATCAGACACCCAGCGTCATCGTTGACGACCATCGCGGGCAAGCCTCGCTCCCACAAGGTTCTGCACCAGCCCAGACATGTGCGCCACTCTGTAGGAGCGAGCTTGCTCGCGATGGACTCCAGAGCGCCGCGGGGCATCAGATACCCAGCATTATCGTTGCCGACCATCGCGAGCAGGCTCGCTCCCACAGGGGGCAGGGGCGGGCTTAGCTGTTAGGCAACAACCGGCAAGTAATGCTCTTGATGTACCGAGTCTCGACAATCGCCGGGTGCACCGGGTGGTCCGGGCCTTGGCCGCCGCGTTCGAGCATCTGGATGTTGCGGTCCAGGTGGCGGGCGCTGGTCAGGAGGATGTTTTGCAGGTCGTCTTCCGGCAGGTGCATCGAGCAGGATGCGCTGACGAGGATGCCGTCCTTGGTGAGCAGGCGCATGGCTTGCTCGTTCAGGCGGCGGTAGGCGCCTTCGCCGTTTTTCATGTCTTTCTTGCGTTTGATGAAGGCAGGCGGGTCGGCGACGATCACGTCGAAGCGTTCTTCGCTGGCCTTCAGTTCCTTCAGGGCTTCGAAGACGTCGCCTTCGATGCAGGTCATCTTGTCGGCGAAGCCGTTCAGCGCGGCGTTGCGCTCCACGCCGTCGAGGGCGAAGCCCGAGGCGTCGACGCAGAACACTTCACTGGCGCCGAAAGCCGCAGCCTGCACGCCCCAGCCGCCGATGTAGCTGTACAGGTCCAGTACGCGTTTGCCTTTGGCATACGGCGCCAGGCGGGCGCGGTTCATGCGGTGGTCGTAGAACCAGCCGGTTTTCTGGCCCTGGATGACCGGGGCTTCAAACTTCACGCCGTTCTCTTCCAGTGCGACCCATTCCGGAACCACACCGAACACCGTATCGACATAGCGCTCAAGGCCTTCGGCGTCACGGGCAGCCGAGTCATTCTTGAACAGGATGCCGCTTGGCTTGAGCACTTGGGTCAGCGCCGCGATCACGTCATCTTTGTGAGCTTCCATGGTCGCCGAAGCGATCTGCACCACCAGAATGTCGCCGAAACGGTCGACCACCAGGCCCGGCAGCAGGTCGGAATCGCCGTAGACCAGACGATAGAACGGCTTGTCGAACAGGCGCTCACGCAGGGAAAGAGCCACGTTGAGGCGATGCACCAGCAGCGACTTGTCCAGCGGCAGCTTGATGTCACGCGACAGCACGCGGGCGCAAATCAGGTTGTTCGGGCTCATGGCGACGATGCCCAGCGGCTTGCCGCCGGCGGCTTCGAGGATCGCCTGATCACCGGCCTTGAAACCGTGCAAAGGAGTAGCGGCTACATCGATTTCGTTGCTGTAGACCCACAAATGACCGTTGCGCAGACGACGGTCGGCGTTGGCTTTGAGGCGCAGGCTAGGCAGGGACATGACGTCGCTCCGAAAAAAAAGCGGGAGTATACCGCGTTGCACGGCAGGCGGGTTCGGCACTGGACATGTGGTGAAGGGAGGCCGACCCGAGATTTGCTATGTCGGATCCAAGTTTTAGCGGCTAGAATCTGCGGCTGGCCAAGAGTGTGCACTTATGTCCCAAGAGTTGACTCCCGAACAGATCCATCAATCCTTGCAAGGCATCAGCGTGCCTGCCCAACCGCAGATCATGGTGGATCTGCAGATGGAGCAGTACATGCCCGATCCGGATCTGGATGTGATCGCGAAGCTGATTTCCCAGGATCCGGGCCTTTCCGGCTCGCTGCTGAAAATCGTCAACTCGCCGTATTACGGCCTGACCAACAAGATCGCCTCGATCAAGCGCGCGGTGAACCTGTTGGGCAGCCGCTCGATCATCAACCTGATCAACGCGCAGTCGATCAAGGGCGAGATGAACGACGAAACCATCGTCACCTTGAACCGTTTCTGGGACACCGCCCAGGACGTGGCGATGACCTGCCTGACCCTGGCCAAGCGCATTGGCGCACAGGCCGGTGACGAAGCCTATGCCTTGGGGCTTTTCCACGACTGCGGCGTGCCATTGATGCTCCAGCGGTTCCCCGATTACATGACGGTGCTCGAACAGGCTTACGCCAACGCTGGCCCCGAATGCCGGGTAGTGGACACCGAAAACCAGGCCTACAACACCAACCACGCCGTGGTCGGTTACTACACCGCGAAATCCTGGCGCCTGCCGGACCACGTCACGGCCGCCATCGCCAATCACCACAATGCCCTGGCGATCTTCAGCGACGAGTCCTCGCGTAACAGTTCGCTGAAGAACCTGCTGGGCATCCTGAAGATGGCCGAGCACATCTGCGCGTCCTACCGGGTGCTGGGCAACCAGACCGAGGACCATGAGTGGGAAACCATCGGGCCGCTGGTACTCGATTACGTCGGCCTGTCCGACTACGATTTCGAAAACCTCAAGCAAACGATCCGCGAACTGGGCGCTCACCGCTGATTTAGAGAAGCACCATGCCTGAATTGCCAGAAGTCGAAACTACCCGTCGCGGCATTGCCCCGCACCTGGAGGGCCAGCGCGTCAGCCGGGTGATCGTGCGTGACCGCCGCCTGCGCTGGCCGATCCCCGAAGACCTCGATGTGCGCCTGTCCGGCCAGCGCATCGTGCTGGTGGAGCGCCGCGCCAAATACCTGCTGATCAACGCTGAAGTCGGCACCCTGATCAGCCATTTGGGCATGTCGGGCAATTTGCGGCTGGTGGAGGTCGGTATGCCTGCGGCCAAGCACGAGCATGTGGACATCGAACTGGAGTCCGGCCTGGCCCTGCGCTACACCGACCCACGGCGCTTTGGCGCGATGCTCTGGAGCCTCGATCCGCTCAACCATGAATTGCTCATTCGCCTGGGGCCGGAGCCGCTGACCGACCTGTTCGACGGCGAGCGCCTGTTCCAGCTGTCCCGCGGGCGTTCGATGGCGGTCAAGCCGTTCATTATGGACAACGCGGTGGTGGTGGGCGTCGGCAACATCTACGCGACCGAAGCGCTGTTCGCCGCCGGGATCGACCCCCGTCGCGAAGCCAAGGGCATTTCCCGGGCGCGCTATCTGAAGCTGGCGATCGAGATCAAACGTATCCTGGCCGCCGCCATCGAGCGCGGCGGCACCACGTTGCGCGACTTTATCGGCGGCGACGGGCAGCCCGGATATTTCCAGCAGGAATTGTTCGTGTATGGCCGTAACGACGAGCCGTGCAAGGTCTGCGGAACCACGTTGCGGGAAGTGAAACTCGGGCAGCGCGCCAGCGTGTTTTGCCCGCGCTGCCAGACCTGAAAGGCCGACGGTCTATAGTCAGTGTTCTGACTGTCTAGCCGAAGGACCGTGCCATGAAGCTGTATAAATCCCTCGCCGCCGCTCTGTTGTTGAGCGTTGGTACCAGCGCCGTCGCCAGCAGTGGCAGCGGCGATCCGCTCTACACCATCCACAACCCACCGGCGTACGCCATGATCGGCGACCTGCTGATCGCCCGACCGTTGCTGGTGGTGGCGACGGTGCTTGGCGCGGGCGTGTTCGTGGTGTCGTTGCCGTTTACCGCGATGGGCGGTGGCGTGGGCGATGCGGGGCAGGCGCTGGTGGTGGACCCGGCGAAAGCGGCGTTCGTGCGGTGTCTGGGGTGTATCGGGGAGGGGTTCGAGCAGACGGAGTAGGCCGCCCAAAAGCTTCGCGGGCAAGCCTCGCTCCTACAAAGGTTACACCGAACCCGTA
>NZ_JBSVXG010000197.1:0-10980 GCF_054070595.1 Pseudomonas sp. SDO55104_S430
GCATCCATTTGGCTGACACACCGCCTTCGCGAGCAAGCTTCGCTCCTACAGATAACTGCGGATGCTCTACCCCTATCAGATCTGATAGTAGACAGGTTTCCTTAAAAACTTGATTCTGCCTGCTGTAAGAGAAGCATCTATAGGAGATGAACTCATGCCAGCGTCCCATGGAATCGAACTCTGTCATTACTTCTATGATCCGCTCGATCGGCTTATCGAAACGACTACGGTTAACGGTGGGAAACTCCGACGTTTTTACTGTAAAGATCGACTGACAACGGAAATCCAAGGAGGGGTGAAACGTACGGTTTTTCAGCAGAGTGTGTACCTATTAGCGCAGTTGAACCGAAAGGATGACTCGGATGAAATCTCATTTTTGGCAACAGATGAAGGCCGTTCTGTATTGCAAGTTATCAACAACGACAGCCACGTTCCACTCATGTATTCAGCCTATGGTTATGATTTGAGAGGTGGAAGCTATACATCGTTATTGAAGTTCAATGGCGATCGATCTGATTCAGTGACTGGAAATTATTCGCTAGGCAATGGTTGTCGCGTATTTAGCCCGCTTTTGATGCGATTTATCAGTCCCGATCGTTTGAGTCCATTCGAGAGAGGCGGATTAAATTCTTATGTATATTGTTTGGGCGACCCCATTAATCGATCGGATGAAACTGGTCAATATTCTTTGCTCAAGTCAGTACTTTCGTTACTTGGGTTGAGGAAGAAGCCAGAGCTGTTCGACTTAAGGTATGACCCAGAGTTTCGAGCAATGCTTCATGAGGAGTTCATGAGTACCAAGCATAAGGAAGTAGAACCTACTATTCGAATTATTAGAAATAGAAAAGATTTTGAATATATTGGTCCTGGGGGTGAAGCAAAATTTGTTTTGACGAAAAGTGGAAAATTAATAACGGGGAAGTTGTGGGATTATGCCTATCGGCAGAAAAATAACATAGAAGGTGCGTTTTATTTGCCACATCATGGGAGTTTGGTTGCAAACCAAAAAAGTAAACAGGTTATTAGTGCTGGCTACATTCGAGTAGAGCGCTTTGGAGAGGTGGTTATTAATAACCATTCAGGTCACTATAATCCAACGTTTGAGTCCCTCTCTAATGTAAAAAAATACTTGGAAAAAAATAACATTTCAAACGCTGTTAAATTGATTCGATTCGACAATAAAGCTTGAGAACCTGCCGATCGTTAGCAACGCGGAGTGCTGAGGGAGCGAACGGATTGGGTTCAGCTCTCACATTCGATAAAGGCCGACACGGATATCTTCGGCCAAGTGCCTCACGCCGATGTCACTGGCGCCGGAGCATCACCGGCAACTGCGCCACCAGCTTCTGATTATTCAAAGGCGCCCGAATGAACCCGCGCTGCGTCCCGTCCGGCCCGATCACGGCCAGGTTGCCGCTGTGATCCACCGTGTAATTCGGCTTGCTGGTGTCCGCCGGAATGAACGGAATGCTCACCGCGTTGGCGACTTTCTGCAGCTCATCGGTGGAGGTCGGGGTCAGGCCGATGAACTGTGGGTCGAAGTAACCCAGGTACTGCTTGAGCTGCTTGGGCGTGTCGCGGTTCGGGTCGACGCTGACCAGCACGATCTGCAATTTATCCACAGCCTCGGGCGGCAGCTCGCTCTTGATCTGGCGCAGTTGGGCGAGGGTGGTCGGGCAGATGTCCGGGCAGAAGGTGTAGCCGAAGAACAGCAGGCTCCACTTGCCCTTGAGCTCGTTGATCGCGACTGGCTTGCCTTCCTGATCGGTCATGGTCACGTCCGGCAGGTTGCGGCTTTGCGGCAGCAGGATGATGCCGGCATCGATCAGCGCCGTCGGGTCGCCCTGGCCTTTGCCGGACAGCACTTTGTTGATGGTCAGGCCCAGGACCAGCGCAATCAGGGCGACAAGGATGAAGACGGTTTTCTGGGTTCGGGTCATAGGTTCAGCATCAGGTAATGGTCTACGAGCAGGGCGATAAACAGCAGGAACAAGTAGTAAATAGAGTACTTGAAGGTGTGGATCGCCGCGTGCGGCCGAGTGCCACGGTACAGCACCACGGCCCATTGCAGAAATCTTGCGCCAAGGCCCGCGGCGCAAATCAGGTAGAGCAGGCCGCTCATGTGGATGGCGTAGGGCATCAGGCTCACGGCCAGCAACGCGCCGGTATAAAGCAGGATATGTACTTTGGTGTAGTGCTCACCGTGGGTGACGGGCAGCATCGGGATATCGGCCTTGGCGTATTCCTCCTTGCGATGGATCGCCAGCGCCCAGAAGTGCGGCGGGGTCCAGGCGAAGATGATCAGCACCAGCAACAGCGGTTCGGCGCTGACATGACCGGTGGCAGCGGTCCAGCCCAGCAGTGGCGGGGCGGCACCGGCGAGGCCTCCGATCACGATGTTCTGCGGCGTCGCGCGTTTCAGAAAGCCGGTGTAGATCACCGCGTAGCCGAGCAGGGACGCCAGGGTCAGCCATGCTGTCAGCGGATTGGTGAATGCCAGCAACAAGGCCTGGCCGAGCACCGCCAGCACCAACGCGAAGGTCAGCGCCGCTGCCGGTGAAACCCGTCCTTCGGCCAATGGCCGCTTGTGGGTGCGGGCCATCACCGCATCGATGCGTCGATCCACCACATGGTTCACCGCCGCCGCGCCGCCGGCACACAAGGCGATGCCCAGGTTGCCGAACACCAGCACGGTCCACGGCACCCCGGCGCGGGTCGCCAGGAACATCCCCACCAGCGAAGTGATGAGCATCAGCACCACCACCTTGGGCTTGGTCAGCTCCAGGTAATCACGCCAGATCGCCTGACTGGGACGCTCGCCGATCAGAATCGCCATGGCATCTCTCCTTTTATTGTTATGGGCGCGGCTGAATGTTTACGCGGGCTGAAGCGCCAGCGCGTCGGCTGCGTGACCCGCACCAGGCTGGTCCGGGCGTGATAGTTGACCAGCACCATCGTCAGCAGCAGCGCCGCGCCGCCGGCGTTGTGCGCCACGGCCACCGGCAGCGGCAGATGGAACAGCACGTTGCTGATGCCCAGGGTGATCTGCGCAGCGAGGGCCACCAGCACCAGGCTCGCAAGCCTTGTCATCCCCACGACTTTCAATTGCCAGGCCAGCCCCAGCAGAACCAACGTCACCACCAGAGCGCCAATGCGATGAGTCAGGTGAATCGCCGTGCGGGCATCGCTGTCCAGTTGACCGCCAAGGTAATTCGGGCCGATGTGCTGGGTCAGGTGAAAGCCGTTGGCGAAGTCGGCGGGCGGCAGCCACTGCCCGTGGCAGGTGGGAAAATCGATGCAGGCCACGGCGGCATAGTTGGAGCTGACCCAGCCGCCGAGGGCGATCTGCCCGATCACCAGCAGAAGTCCGGCGGTGGCCCAGTACTGCAGGCGGCGCGGCACCGTCAGCGCCGGCAGTACGCCGGAAAGGCGCAACGTCAGCAGGAACAACAGACTCAAGGTGGCGAAACCCCCGAGCAAATGCCCGGTCACCACCTGCGGCCAGAGCTTGAGCGTCACCGTCCACATGCCGAAAGCGGCCTGGGCAAACACTACCGCCAACAGAAACAGCGGCAGCTTCACCGGTTGCCCCGGATGCCGCCGATGGACCCAGGCGCGACCGGCCAGCACAGAAATCAGCAGGCCCAGGGTGCCGGCGAAGTAGCGGTGGATCATCTCGTTCCAGCCTTTGTGGGCTTCCACCGGAGCGTCCGGGAAATGCAGTTCGGCATGGGCCAACTGGGCTTCGCTTTTCGGCACGCTGATGAAGCCGTAGCAGCCGGGCCAGTCCGGGCAGCCGAGGCCGGCGTGGGTCAGGCGGGTGTAGGCGCCGAGCAGCACCACAATCAGCGCCAGCAAAGTGGCAAACAGCGCGAGGCGAAATCCAGGTTTGGCCATGACGATGCCCTTATCCGATGTTCGACAGTTTCAGCAGGTGGCGCAGGTCGTTGAGCAGGTCCTTGCCTTTGACCGACGGGCCGTAGCGCAGCACCAGGTTGCCGTGGGGATCGATGATCCACAGTTGCGGTACCGCCTGGTCCGCCGAGGTTTTGCGGAACGCGCCCAGGTCCAGCGGATAGCGCTGCAATTGCGGATACTCGCGGGTCAATTTGGCGTCGTAATCGCCATTCAGCGGTTGGGCTGTTGCGAGTCCGTGGCTGGCGCGCGAAGCGTCCTTGCCCAGGCCGATCTGAATCTGCCGGGCCAGGTACACCAGTTGCTGACAATCCACGGCGCATGTCTGCGGCGCGGTCACCAACAGCTGCCAGCGCTGTTCATCGGCCTGCACGCCGAGGTCGGCGCGGGACTGGCCATTGCCGATCATCTCGCCGTGATAGCTGCGCCCATCCGGCACCCAGAACTGCAATTTGTACATGCCGGTGGCAAGGATCATCGGGCCGATCACCCCGAGCACGATCAGCAGCAGTTGAATGCGTCCCTTGCGCCGCGTCGCCGGCGTTTTGGCCTCAGACATGCTGGGTGGATTCATGGCCGCTCCCATGGTTTTTCTCCTTTGCGTTGTGCCAGCCGAGGTACAGATAAAGGCCGAGCAGGGCGATCGACATGGCGAACCACTGCACGGCATAAGCGATGTGTTTTTCCGGGCCCATGGCAACCACCGGCCAGTCGGCCTGATAAGTCGCGGGGCCGGTTTCTGCGCGTAATTCGTAGGCGAAGCCGTCGCGGTCCAGGATCGTCCAGAGGGCGTTCGGGTCAATGGCCGTCAGCAGTTTCGGCCAGGTGCTGGTGTTCGGGTCGGCGTGAAGCTGGAAGGCTGCGCCGGGGGAGACGTAGACCCAGGCGTCGAGACTCAGGACGTCCGTGGGGGTAGTGAATTGCGGTGGTGTGCGGCGATCCGGCCAGGGCAGCCACCCGCGATTGACCAGCAGCCACAGCCCGGTGGCCTGATCCTGAAAGGGTTGCAGCAGCTCGACGCCGACCTTGCCGTTACGCTGGCGGTTATCCAGCAGAACGCTGTGGGCGGCATCGAATTGACCGTGCAGACGTACCCGGCGAAAGGCCGGATCGGCGCTGTGTTGCAGTTCGGTGCTGGCCACAGGCTCGGCGGCCCGGCGCTCGGCATAGCTTTGCAGCAGCGCACTTTTCTCCGCGCCCCGGCTCAACTGCCAGAACCCGAGCGACACCAGCAGCGGCAGCAACAGGGCGACCACCAGTGTCGGGACGACGCCCGGCCGAAAGCGCTTCATGGCGTGGCCAGAAAGTCGGTCAGCGCGATAGCTATACTCAAATGCATCGCATGTCCCCCGGAGTTACACCATGCTCAAAGCAGCTATCGTCCTGATGCTGATTGCCACGGTTGTCAGCCTGTTCAGCGGCCTGTTTTTTCTGGTCAAGGACGACAGCCGTTCGAACCGCGTCGTCATTGCCTTGAGTGTCCGTGTCGCACTGGCCGCGATTACCGTGGGCTTGATTGCCTGGGGTTTCTTCAGCGGCCAGTTGGTCTCACATGCGCCTTGGTAGCCTTAAAGCACATAGACGAAGATGAACAGCCCGATCCACACCACGTCCACGAAGTGCCAATACCAGCTCGCCGCTTCGAAGCCGAACTGGTGATCGTTGTCGAAATGCCCGCGCATGATCCGCATCAGCATCACGAACAGGATGATGGTGCCGATGGTCACGTGGGCGCCGTGGAAGCCGGTGAGCATGAAGAACGTGGCGCCGTAGATGCCCGAGCCCAGGGTCAGGCCCAGTTCCTTGTAGGCGTGGATGTATTCTTCAGCCTGGAAACCGAGGAACGCGCAGCCCAGCAACACGGTAATCGCCAACCAGAGTTTCAGCGCACCGCGATGGCCCTTTTTCAGGGCGTGGTGAGCGATGGTCACGGTGACGCTGGAACTGACCAGCAACACGGTGTTGAGCAGCGGCAGACCCCAGGGACTGATGACGTCCTTGGGCGGCGGAAATAGCTTGGAATCCGGGTTGTTCAACAGCGGCCAAGTGAACTCGAATCCTGGCCAGAGCATATGGGCAAGGCCTTTGGTGCCTTCACCGCCGAGCGCTGGGCCCGAAACATGACGCACGTAGAACAACGCACCGAAGAAGGCGATGAAAAACATCACCTCGGAGAAAATGAACCAGCTCATGCCCCAGCGGAACGAGCGATCCATCTGCGCACTGTACAGCCCCGCGCGACCTTCCTTGATCACCGTGCCGAACCAGCCGAACAGCATGTAGGCCAGCAGCAGGCCGCCGACGAAAAAGATCAGCGGGCCGTGGGATTCCGGGCGCGCGGCTTTGAGGTCGTTGAACCAGGTGGCCAGGCCGTACACGGTGACGAACATGCCGACCGTGGCGACGATCGGCCATTTGCTCTGGGCCGGAACGTAATAGTGCTCATGAGTTGCCATTTATTGTTCTCCTTATCGGGCACGCTCAACCGCCAGTGTTTACAGCTACCGGTGGATGTCGGGCGGTGATATCGAACAGCGTGTAGGACAGCGTCAGGTGCTTCACATCCTTGGGCATGTCGCGGTCAACAATGAAACGCACCGGCATTTCGATTCGTTCACCGGGCTGCAGCACTTGCTGGGTAAAGCAGAAGCATTCGGTCTTGTGGAAATACGCCGCCGCCGCACTGGGCGCGATGCTCGGTACGGCCTGGGCGCTCATCGGGCGGTCGGTGGGGTTGTGCGCAATGAAGATCATCTCGTTCACGGCCCCGGGATTGGTCGTCAGCTCATCCTGCTTGGGATAGAAGTCCCAGGACATGTCGGCGGAATTGGTCGACAGAAACTGCACCCGCACCTGCCGCGAGGCATCAACGACCTGCTCGCCCTCGTATTGCCCGGCGGTCTTGCCATTGATGCCGAAGACCTTGCACATCACGTCGTAGATCGGCACCAGGGCAAACCCGAAAACAAACATCGCCACCACCACCAGCATCAGGCGGGTGACCAGTTTTTTCATTGAGATCGAGTCAGCCATGATTTCAGTCCTCGACCGAGATCCCTGTGGGAGCGGGCTTGCCCGCGATGGCGGCGTATCTGACACACCGCGTCGGCTCTATCGCAGGCAAGCCAGCTCCCACAGAGGTTAGTGCAAGGCAGGCAATGTTCATTTCACTTCCGGCGGCGTGGTGAAGGTGTGATACGGCGCCGGCGACGGAATGCTCCACTCGAGGCCCTCGGCCCCATCCCATGGTTTGGCCGGTGCAGGCGGGCCGCCGCGGATGGTCTTGATCACAATGAACAGGAAGAAGATCTGCGTGGTACCGAACATGAACGCGCCGATCGACGACACCATGTTGAAGTCCGCGAATTGCAGGTTGTAGTCCGGAATCCGCCGCGGCATTCCCGCCAGGCCCACGAAGTGCATCGGGAAGAAGGCCATGTTCATGCCGATGAACGACAGCCAGAAATGCAGCTTGCCGAGGGTTTCGTCGTACATGTGGCCGGTCCACTTCGGCAGCCAGTAGTACGCCGAGGCGAAGATCCCGAAGATCGCCCCCGGCACCAGCACATAGTGGAAGTGCGCGACCACGAAGTAGGTGTCCTGGTACTGGAAGTCCGCCGGAGCGATGGCCAGCATCAATCCGGAGAAACCGCCGATGGAGAACAGGATCACGAACGCCACCGCGAACAGCATCGGCGTCTCGAAGGTCAGCGAGCCCTGCCACATGGTGCTGGCCCAGTTGAACACCTTCACCCCGGTCGGCACCGCGATCAGCAAGGTGGCGTACATGAAGAACAGCTCGCCCACCAGCGGAATGCCCACCACGAACATGTGGTGCGCCCAGACGATGAACGACAGGAACGCGATGCTCGCCGTGGCGTAGACCATCGAGGTATAGCCGAACAGCGGCTTGCGCGAGAACGTCGGGATGATCGAACTGACGGCACCGAACGCCGGCAGGATCATGATGTACACCTCGGGGTGACCGAAGAACCAGAACACGTGCTGGAACAGCACCGGGTCACCGCCGCCGGCGGCACTGAAGAAGCTGGTGCCGAAGTGGATGTCCATCAGCATCATCGTCACGCATCCGGCCAGTACCGGCATCACCGCGATCAGCAGGAACGCGGTGATCAGCCAGGTCCAGACGAACAGCGGCATTTTCATCAACGTCATGCCGGGGGCGCGCAGGTTGAGGATGGTGGCGATCACGTTGATCGCGCCCATGATCGAACTGATCCCCATCAAGTGGATGGCGAAGATGAAGAACGTCACGCTTTCCGGCGCATAGGTCGTCGACAGCGGTGCGTAGAAGGTCCAGCCGAAATTCGGCCCGCCTCCGGGCATGAACAGGGTCGACACCAGCAGCAGAAACGCCGCCGGCAGCAGCCAGAAGCTGAAGTTGTTCATCCGCGGCAGGGCCATGTCCGGCGCGCCGATCATCAGCGGCACCATCCAGTTGGCCAGGCCGACGAAGGCTGGCATCACCGCACCGAAGACCATCACCAGACCGTGCATGGTGGTCATCTGGTTGAAGAACTCCGGCTGGACGATTTGCAGCCCGGGCTGGAACAGCTCGGCGCGAATCACCATCGCGAACGAGCCGCCCAGCAGGAACATGGAAAACGCGAACCACAGGTACAGCGTGCCGATGTCCTTGTGGTTGGTGGTCAGCACCCAGCGCATCAGGCCTTTGGCGGGGCCGTGGGCGTGGTCGGCATGACCATGGTCATCGATGACGGCGCTCATGGCTTGTCTCCTGTCAACAGATGGGCTGGGCGGGCCGAGACGTCATGCCCCGGCCGGTTGCTTGTATGCGCGATAGGCCGGGTCATTTGCTTTCCGCCTGTTTGAGCTCCAGCACTTCTTTCGGCGTGACCATGTCGCCCTTGTTGTTGCCCCAGGCGTTACGTTCGTAGGTCACGACGGCCGCGATATCGACTTCCGAGAGCTGCTTGCCGAACGCCGCCATGGCGGTGCCGGGCTTGCCGTGGAAGACAATGCTCAGGTGCGCGTCTTTCGGTCCGGTGGCGATTTTCGAGCCCTTGAGTGCCGGGAACATCGGCGGCAGACCCTGGCCTTCAGCCTGGTGACAGGCCACGCAGGTGGTGTGATAGACCTTGTCGCCGCGCTCCACGAGCTCTTCGAGTGTCCATTCCTTGCTGGTCAGCTCTTTGAGTTGCGCCGCTTCAGCCTTGCGCTCGGCCAGCCATTTCTCGTAGTCGGCCTTTTCTTTGACCTCGACCACAATCGGCATGAACCCGTGGTCCTTGCCGCACAGCTCGGCGCACTGGCCGCGGTACAGACCGGGTTTTTCGACGCGGGTCCAAGCCTCGTTGACGAACCCCGGGATCGCATCGCGCTTGACCGCGAAGGCCGGCACCCACCAGGAGTGGATCACGTCGGCGGAGGTCACAAGGAAGCGCACCTTGGCGCCAACAGGCAGCACCAGCGGCTTGTCGACCTCGAGCAAGTAGTGCTCGCCCTTGGTCTCCTTGTTGTGGATCTGGTCGGCGGGAGTGGCCAGGTTGCTGAAGAACTCGACGTCCTGGCCCAGGTATTTGTAGTGCCACTTCCACTGATAGCCCGTGACCTGGATATCGATATCCGGCTCACTGGCGTCGTACATCTTGATCAGGGTGGCTGTCGCCGGAATCGCCATGGCCACCAGAATCAGGAACGGCACGATGGTCCAGAGGATTTCGACGGTAGTGCTTTCGTGGAATTTTGCGGCGACCTGCCCGGTCGAGCGGCGATGCACCATCATCGACCAGAACATGGCACCGAAGACGATGATGCCGATCACTACACAGATCCAGAAAATGGTCATGTGCAGGTCAAACACAGCGTGACTGATTTCAGTCGCTCCAGGCGCCATATTCACAGTCCAGGCCGCTTGCGCCGGGCTGAAAATCGACCACAACAGGAGGCCCATCCAGACATGTGGATGTCGCATCATTGCGGGTTCCCCTTATCGTTCTTTTTATCCCGCCGGCTTTCACCTGCGGCAAGGGAGCGGCTGCATCAGACTACGAACTTGAATTGCCGGGCCTTGCTGCGTGTGCAGTCGGGCTTCATCAGCTAACTCCATTCATGAGCGAGTATAGACAGCGACTCTCACCTCGCAACGTGAAGGCGTAAATCGAGTGAAACAGCATTAACTTGCTTTGCAGGTCAAGAATGGAGAAGGATGCAGATGAGTGGTGGCACTCGGATATAACGGGGGCGTCTCAAGGATGAAACAATTATGACAAATGCGTCTTAGCATTTTTCGTAAGCCAGCTAAGTTATGTCTTCCCTATTTCATTGCCTTGTTCCCTGGAGTTTTCATGAACACCGCCGCATTGCGCGAGCAGATCCGAAAAGCCCAACAACACGAAGCCGAAACCGGCCTGCTGACCCGTCAACTGGAAAGCAAACTGCCTCATCTCCACCCGGCGATCCAATTGCCGGAAACCGATGCCAATGGCGTGCTGACGCGTTTTGTCGCCGCCTACATCGACGAAGTGCCTGATCTGCTGGAAGCAGCCAATGAAGTCGCAAGGGAAGCGGGAATCGAGTCGCAGATCAAACCGGTGCTGAAAATCGCCGAGCAGTATTTCCTCCAGCCGCCCGCCATCATGGCGGGCCATGTGGGCCTCGACAGCCTGCTGGATGAAGCTTATCTCGCGCACCGATTCGTCGAAGAGGTCAACGACCTGTACATCAAGCATTTCGGCCAGCCACTGATCCCTCTGGACATGACGGTCGCCAATCTGATTGCTCACCAATTGATCGGTGAGGAATTTGCCAACCAACTGGACGAGGCGGTGCATCACGCTGTGGACGAGATGCTCAACGACGACAGCTTTGCGCTGGAGTCGGTGGAAGCCTACCGCGACAAACTCAGCAGCCCGGACACTGGCGCGGCGTGGAAACGCTGGCCGTGCATGTCCCGCCGCCTGGGTGTGGGCCTGGAACTCGAGGCCTGATTCCACCTCATCACCTGTGGGGCGTGCCTGCCCCTGTTCCCTGTAGGAGCGAGGCTTGCCCGCGAAGACGTCCTCAAGAACGCCAAAAGCTTCG
>NZ_JBSVXG010000198.1:0-10883 GCF_054070595.1 Pseudomonas sp. SDO55104_S430
CAGGGGACCGGGTGCACACCGATCTAATGTGGGAGCGGGCTTGCTCGCGAAGAGGCCCGCGCAGACGAATCAATCTTCGTCGCTGTCATCCAGCCGCCAATACCCCACCGCCTTCACAAACTGCTCATCCAGCCCATGCTCATCGAGCAGCACCCGGCGGATTTGCCGTGAGGTCCTGGTCTCGGTCGCGACCCAGGCATACAGGCTGCCGCCCGGCACCTGGATCTGTCTCACCGTGGTCAGCAGGTGGTCCTTGCCACCCTCGCGCAGCACCCAGATCACATTGACCTGCGCCGCGCTTTGCAGCTCTTGCTGCTCCTTGCCGTTCTCCACCTCGACGATCACCAGCGCCCGCCGGTTGGCCGCCAGGCCTTCAAGGCGTCGGGCTATGGCGGGCAGGGCGGTTTCGTCACCGATCAGCAGATAGCTGTCGAACATGTCCGGCACGATCATCGAACCCCGTGGCCCGCCGATGTGCAGGAACTGGCCCGGTTTGGCCTGTTCGGCCCAGGTCGAGGCAGGACCGTCGCCGTGCAGGACGAAATCGATGTCCAGCTCCATCGTGTTCAGGTCATAACGACGGGGCGTGTAGTCGCGCATCGCGGGCAGCGGTCCTTCGTTCTTGCCGCCCAGCACCATGGTCTCGAGTGCCGCCTGCTCGGCCGCGTTCTGCGGGAACAGCAGCTTGACGTGGTCGTCCGTACCCAGGCTGACGAAGCCGGCCAGCTCTGGCCCGCCCAGGGTGATGCGGCGCATGCGTGGCGTCAGGTCGACCACCCGCAGGACTTCCAGGCGACGACGTTTGATCTCGTGCATGACACGGTGGATGGATTGTTCGATCACTTCAGTCATTCGGTTTTCTCCGAAACGGCAGGGCCGTCGACAATGGCTTTGGCCGTGTTGTTGAGCAGGTCGCGCACCCTCAGGATTTCTTCCGGGCTCCAGCGACCGTGGTGCATTTGCAGGGCGTGGCGCAGGTTGTGCACCGCCTCGTGGATTTCCGGCGGCCGGTCATGGCCGCGCAGCGAACGCTTGCTGACTTCGATGCGCATGCGCACGCCGTCCAGCGCAATCGCCTGCTCGCTTAAAGACAGACGACCGACTTCGGTCACGCTGTAGCGTTTTTTTCCGCCATCGGCGTCGCCCTGGATCAGGTCGCTTTCCTCCAGGAACGTCAGGGTGGGATAGATCACGCCGGGACTGGGGCTGTAGGCGCCATCGAACATGTCTTCGATCTGGCGGATCAGGTCATAGCCGTGGCAGGGCTGCTCGGCTATCAGCGCCAGCAGCAGCAATTTCAGGTCGCCTGGGGCGAACACCCGGGGGCCGCGGCCGCCGCGTTCACGGCCCGGACGTTTGTCGAAGCCGCCGCCATGCTCGCGGTGGGGGGGATGATGGTCTCTCATTGGTACTTGCTCTCTTCATGTTTAGATACAACTTAAGATATATCTTGTGGCATGAGCAAGGCTTTTGTTGAGAATGACTTGCATTAGCCGACGAGCGGGGCAAGTTCGCGTCGATCAAACGAGAGGCAGAGGATATGAGGGGGAGATGAACCGGCCACCAGGCAGCCGGTCCCGAGCTGTCAGCGGCGAGCCACTTCAATTGGCAGGCATTCGGTGTTGCTGCCTGGTTGCAGGTAAGGCGTGAGAATCGGCGCCATGCCCTTGAGCACTTGTACGGGCAAGGCCGAGGTGAACTTGAAGTTCTCCGCCGAACGGCCCGGTACATAGGCGGTCAAGGTGCCGAAATGGTGATCGCCGATGTAGAACACGAAGGTCGCCGTCCGGTTGACCGATTTGGAACTGAGGATCCGTCCGCCGGAGCCGAACGCCTCGATGCGGTTATCCCCCGTACCGGTCTTGCCACCCATGCCCAGCGGCTTGCCATCAGGGGTGACGAAACTGCCCGAAACACGCTTGGCCGTACCGGCGTCCACCACCTGGGACAAGGCTTCGCGCATGGCCGTGGCGACTTCGGACGGCATCACCCGTTTGCCGACGTCGGGGTCGTTGATCAGCTTGGTCTCGTAAGGCGTGTTGGCTGCGAAGTGCAGGCTGTCGATGCGCAGCGTCGGCATCCGCACGCCGTCGTTGAGGATCGTGCCGATCAGCTCGGCGAGCGCGGCGGGGCGGTCGCCCGAGCTGCCGATGGCGGTGGCCAGCGACGGCACCAGATGGTCGAACGGATAGCCGACTTTCTGCCAGCGCTGGTGAATGTCAAGGAAGGCCTCGATCTCCAGCATGGTGCGGATCCGGTTGTCCCGCGCGCCCTTGTGCCGGCTCTTGAACAGCCAGCTGTAGACTTCCTGGCGCTCGAACTGACTGGCTTTGACGACGTCCTTGAAGGTGGCGTCCGGGTGGTTCAGCAGGTAGCCCATCATCCACAGGTCCAGCGGGTGCACCTTGGCGATGAAGCCCTGGTCCGGCAGGTCGTACTTCCCGGGGCCGTAGGACTCGTAGAGCCGCAGCAGGCGATCATCGGTGAGTTTCTCGGTGAGCTTGGCCTCCGCGAGGTGCGAGCGCACGAAAGCGTTGAAACTCTCCTGACTGGCACGGGGCAGCAAATAACGGTGCACGGCCGCCATGCGGATCGGGGTCGGGCGCATGCCGTCGAGGAAGGTTTCCAGGCGTTCCTGGGTGTCCTTGTTGCGGTACTTCTTCCAGAACTTGAGCAGGAACGAGGTGCCCTCGCGATCGGCGAACGAGGCCAGGTATTCCTGACGCCGCGGGTCGCGGTCGTCCTTGAGCAGTTCTGCGCTGCTATTGGGCCCGGAATAGGTGGTGTAGCGCACGATGTCGCGCATCAGGCGAATGAACGGCAGGTTGATCGACTCGCGAATCGAATCGCGCAGGGTCGGCAGGCGGCCGTTGTCTTCCTTGCGGAAGTTATGGAACGTGTGCAGCCCGCCACCGGTGAAAAACGCCTCGCCCGGGCTTGCCGAGTATTTGCGGTCCAGCGCGGCGCTGAGCAGGGCTGGCAGATTGCGGTCCTTGTTTTCGATCATGTAATCGACCACCCAGCGACTCAGGCGATCCTGATCCGGCACTTCGACTTTCTTCAGGTCCGGCACGCTCATGCCGGCATATTTGTCGTGCAGTTCGGCGATGATTTGCAGGTAAGTGGTCAGCACGCGCATTTTCGCCGTGGAGCCCAGTTCCAGCTTGCTGCCTTCGTTGATGTCGAACGGCTGGTCGGTGCTGTCGGTCTGCACCCGCACCCGCGAGCCGTCCGGGGTCAGCTCGAACAGGGTAAAGCTGTAGCGCACCTGGGTGGTGCTGGTGGGCGTCAGCAGGCGTTCGCCCATCAGGCCGATTTGCGTGGCGAAGGCAGGGTCGGCGAGTTTTTTCAGGTACGCCGTCGCCTGGGCTTGCAGCTCGCCCTGCAGGGTGCTGGTGGCGGAGAGGTCGAGGCGGTCGAGGTCGTACAGCGGACGATTGAGCAAGCCGGCCAAGCGGCTGCGGGCCACGCTGATGCCCTTGTTGGTTTCAATCGGCTGAATGGTCGGCTGGGTCGCCCAGTCACGATAGGTGACCTTGCTGGCCAGGGCGGCATCGGCAAACGGTTTGTCGATCACACCGTTCTGCGCCAACAGGCGAATGTGGCTGTCGGTGAGGTCGGCCAGCTCGTCGTGGCCCTTGGTCAGGTAGTGGGAAGGGCGGCGCTGGGCGATCATCAACGACAGCATTTCACGCAGGGCCAGGCCTTTTTCCGCCAGGCTCTGAGGATCGGTGGCATCACTGGCCAGGCGCTTGTTGGCCTCGTTGAAATCGGCGCCGTACCAGACCCGCAGACCTTCGGCCATGCCATGCACTTCGCCGTGTCCGGGCACGGCCGACAGCGGCACGCTGTTGAGGTAGTCGCGGACCACGTTCTGCCGGGCCTTGAGGGTGTCGGGACCGTCCTGGTAGGCGCGCACGCTGGCGGAGACCATCTGACGAATTTTCTCACCGCCCGACACGGTCAAGCCGTCAGGGGAGTGCCGATATTTCTCCAGCTGCGTCGCCAGGGTACTGCCGCCCGCCGACTGGCCAGGCAGGTGCAGCATCTTCGCTATCTGGGTATAGGCCGCCATGCCGAAACGTGGCCAATCCACCGCCGGGTTGGCCAGGGGCTGACGCGGGTCGAGCAGGAAGCGGTTTTCGATGAACAGCAGGCTGTTGACCACCACCGGCGGAATCGAATCAAAGCTGGGATACAGCTGTTGCGGGTAATTGAACTGGTACAGCGGCGCCGCCCGGCAATCGGTGATCGATAAACCGGCCTGGATCTTTTCCGAATAGGGCACGAAAAGCCCCTTGTCGATGTACTTCATCAACGCAGGGGAGAAGCGGGTCTGGGCGGAAATCACATAATCACGCTTGAGCAGGCGCGGCAGGAATTCATCCATCGAGCTATAGCCCAGACGCAGATCGAAAGGCCCGGCACCCGGATAACGAACCGCATCACTGGGACCGGGTTCGAGCTCATAATTCAAGGTCTTGGCGAACTTGCTCAACTCCCGGGCCTGAAACCTGGAAGTACGCATTTCCTTTTGCGCCGCCAACCCCACGACAATCGCAATAATCAGCAACAGCAACCAGAAAGCCTTCCAGCCGTGCTTGGAACGACGGGGTTTTTCAGGGGTAGGCGCTTGCTCATCCACTTCTTCAGTCGGGACCACGGTTTTACTCGAATCGGTTTGCCATAAAGCGCCCATAGTCGACTGATCCATTCACGCAGATTGATCGGACTTGACTGAAGCTTAGACGGTGGATGGCGATGGTGAAGAAATTGTGGGGCTGGAAGTGGGATGGATCCAGTTTGATCGGGAAGGAGGGGGGCTCTGCGCTGCGGGGTTCAGTGAAGATAAAAGGATTTATCTGAGATTGAGGATGGAGTCCTGTGGTGAGCGGACAAATCCCCTCACCACAAATGTTATCTACAACGGAACACGCTCAACCCCGGTAGGTGCTGCTGAAGGCTGCGATCTGTTGATCGTCTGATTCAACCGCTTGTTGAACTCAAGCCACGCCCCCATCAACGCCATCACCCCGGCACCCACCAGCGCAGTGAAGATCTGCATGGCGAAGGCGTCATTGGCCATGGCGTTGATCATGTCCGCCAGGGGCGCCAGCAGTACGCCCAGGCAGAAGATTTCCAGGGAGAAGCGGCCCATGCGGCAGCTTTGTCGGGCCAGCCAGTTTTGGGTCCAGCCGGTGTCGGGCAGGAGTTTGGCGGTGACGTAAGCCATGGCGAGGAAGTGCAGCAGGCGCACGGGCGAGAGGTTGGTCTTGCTGATCGGGTACAGCAGCTCGCTCAGGCTGGCCGGCATCAGGGCGTCGTGGATGTGTGGCCAGCGCCAGGCGATCGTCAGCACCCCGGCGACGATGACGTAGGCAGCGGCGGCCATGAACAGGGGCTGGCGCAGCAGGGGGCGGGTTTGCGCGGGACGTGTGCGTTGCGAGTGGATCGCGGCGGCGCCGCCGAGGACGAACAGCAGCTGCCAGGCCACCGGGTTGAAGTACCACACGCCGTCCTTGATCGCGGCCAGGTTCCAGCCGGCCAGCGGCACCATCAGATACAAGGCCAGCGACAGGCCGACCACCACCCAGGTCTTGCGCACCAGCAACGGCAGCGCCAGCGGCAGGCCTGCCAGCAGCACGATGTACAGCGGCAGCGGGTCCATCAGGTTGGGCTTGAAGCGCAGCAGCAGCTCATCGATCAACGCCTGTTGCGGGTCGCTGATGAAGTGGTGCATGCCCATTTCTTCCACCAGGTCCCGGGTTTCCACGTGGCTGTTGGCGAAGAAGACGATGCCCATCAGCATCGCCAGCAAAAAGATGTGCACCACGTACAGCACCCAGGCGCGGCGCAGGATTTTCAGGCAGGCGATCAGAAAACCTTCGCGCGCCAGCACTTTGCCGTAGGCCAGTACCGCGGCGAAACCGGCCAGAAACACGAAGACTTCAGCGGCGTCGCTGAAGCCGAAATTGCGCAGGGTGATTTGCCCCAATGGGTTGTGAGGCACGTGATCCCAGAAGATGAAGATCAGTGCCAGGCCGCGAAAAAAGTCGATCCGGTGATCGCGCGCTGTGGTCATGACGGCAAACTCGTAAACGGGTGTTGAACAAAGGAGTAGCGCAAGGCGCGAAAGGTTGCGCGCCGCACATCGGCGGCGCGCAGGGTGGCCCGATTCGCCGGTAATTGCAAAGTCGGGGTATTACGGGATGTTGATAAGGCGTTTAACCGCTGGTCTGAAAGGTCGCTTCACCTGTGATTTCTGACAGTAGACAAGCTCCAATGAGTGAAGCGAACGCGCTCAGTCAAGGACTTGAATATGAGACGGTTGTGGAAAGGCTTTTCCAGTTACACGGTGATCGGCATCGCCAACACCCTGATCCACTGGCAGATCTTTTTTCTGCTGAGTGTGGCGCTGGGGTGGCGCCAGGCGGCCAGTAATCTGGTGGCCTTCTGCGTGGCCGCTTCCTTCTCGTTCTACATGAACGGGCTCTACACCTTCGACGGCAAACTCTCGGTGGGCGGCTATCTGTTGTTCATGGCCGCGATGGGAGCCCTGAGTTTTGGTGTCGGCCATATCGGTGACCAGTTGCGCCTGCACGGCTTGCTGACCGTGGCGCTGTTCTCGGCGTTAAGCCTGATCCTGGGCTTCCTGTTTTCCAAATACGTGGTGTTTCGCGAGCGTGAGGCATGAAGCTCTCGCTGATCGTCCCGGTGTTCAACGAAGAGCAGGCGATCGATCTGTTTTACCGCGCGGTACGCCAGGAGTTGAAGCTGGGCGAGGCCGAGGTGGAAATCGTCTTCATCAACGATGGCAGTACCGACGGCACCGCCGACCGCGCTGCCGCGTTGGCAGAGATGGACGATCTGGTGATGCTGATCAATTTCTCACGCAACTTCGGCAAGGAACCGGCGCTGTTTGCCGGCCTGGAATATGCCACCGGCGATGCCGTGATCCCGATGGACGTCGACCTGCAAGACCCCATCTGCGTCATCCCGAAACTGGTCGAGCAATGGCAGAAAGGCGCGGATGTGGTGCTGGCCAAGCGCAAGGATCGCAACAGCGACAGCTATCTGAAACGCCACAGCGCGTCACTTTTCTATCACCTGCTCAATCGTATTTCCTACACCCGTATCGAGGAAAATGTCGGCGACTTTCGCCTCATGGACCGCAAGGTGGTCAACGTCATCCGCACCTTGCCCGAGCACCAATTGTTCATGAAAGGCGTGTTGTCCTGGGCCGGGTTCAACACGGTGGTGGTGGAGTACGAGCGCGCCCGGCGCGTGGCGGGCAGCAGCAAGTTCAATGGCTGGAAACTCTGGAACCTGGCGCTGGAAGGGGTGACGTCGTTCAGCACCGTCCCCTTGCGGCTTTGGACTTACGTCGGTGGTTTCGTGTCGATCTTCGCCGTGATCTATGCGGTGTACATGGTGCTGGACAAGATTTTCTTCGGTAACAGCGTGCCCGGCTATCCGTCGCTGATGACCGCCATTCTGTTTCTCGGCGGCGTACAGCTGATCGGCATCGGCATCCTGGGGGAATACATCGGTCGGATTTACATCGAGGCCAAGCACCGGCCCCGTTACGTGGTCAAGGATATCGTCGGCGGCAAGCCACAGCGTGAGGCCTGACATGGGCCGGTTCAGCGATTTTTTCGTGAAGGAGTTGGGCCGAAGGCAGGTCTGGCTGTTTTTCCTGCTCGCGACTTTTGTGTATGTCCTGCCGCTGATTCTCGCGGATTTTCCCTACATCGATGACAACTGGCGTTCGCTCTCGGCCGGCATGGCCTGGGCGGAGCAGGGGCGTTTGTTCAGCCAGCTGTTCTTCAACGCGCTGACCTTCACCGGCGCTGCACCGAATATCTTCCCCCTGCCTTTGCTGATCGCCACGTTGGCCATGTCCTGCGCGCTGACCAGCCTGGCTTTCCATTACTTCCGCCAGCCGAGCATCAGCTGCTGCCTGGTGGTTCTGCCGCTCTGGTACAACCCGTTTTTTCTGCAGAACCTGTCCTATCAATACGACGGCGCGCCCATGGCCCTGAGCCTGGTCGCGGTGATCTACGCGATCACGTTCCGCCACCCTTCACGCAACGTGCAATGGCTGGTGCCGTCGTTCCTGATCGCGCTGGCGCTGGGGCTGTACCAGATCAGCGTGAACGTGTTTGTGGGGCTGTGTTGCCTGGAGTTGCTGCGGGCTGCCAACAGCAGAAAGCCCTGGCCGCAATGGGGCGCGATGATCGGCTGGAAACTCGCGCAGGTCGTGCTGGGCTGGTTGATCTACTGGGTCACGGCCTATCCGTACATGGACCAGGGGCGCGCATTGTTGCTGAACTGGTCGGCGCATCCCTTGCTGCAGATCGACGTGAACATCGGTCGGGTGCTGGAAAAAGTCGTGCTGCTGTTTCATGGCGGATTTATCTGGGTGTTCGCTGGACTGGTGCTGTGCGCCATGGCCGGTGCCGTTCGCCTGGGAGAGGTCATTTTTCATCGCAGGGAAAACGGACCGAAAAGAATTCTGATGGGCTTGCTGTGCCTGGCGACCGTACCCTTGGTGTTGCTGTTGGTCTCGGGCGTGGCGCTGTTTTTCCGCGATTTCAATGAAGGTGCCCGAACCCTGATGGGTTTTGCCGTGTTGCTGGTGTTGCTGTTCTATCTGAGCCACCTCTCGCTGGAAATTGTGCACCAGCGATTGCCGTTGCTGTTGCTGGTACCGCTGCTGGCGATGCTGTCGCTGTCGTTCGCCTACGGTCGGGTGCTAAGCGTGCAGAAGACCTTCGCCACCAGCGCGCTGTTCAGCCTTGAGCGGGACATCAGCAGTCATCAGGCTCTACGTGAAGCAAAGCGTATCTACATGTCGGTGACCTATTCCGATCACTGGCTGTTAGGGGCGGCGGGCTCGTTCAAGCAGATGCCGGTGCTGCATTACCTGCTGAACATCGACTTCTACATGCTGGCGGAAAACCTGCCCAAGGTGGGCATCACCAACGTGGTCGCGGAGAGGGAGCGGCGCAATGCGACGCGGGTGGGCTATCAGCATTTCGCGCCGCTGGTGGAGAGTCCGTACTACCGGATTTTTCTTTTGGGCGACTACGGTTTCATCGTCATGAAAGAGCCGGCCCCGATCAAGACGCTTCGCTGGTGAAGCGTGTTGTCGGAGCCGTCCGCATCAGGCTGCAACGATCTCGTTCGGCTCGAAACTGTCGGCCCGCGCCATCTGCCACATCCGCGAATAGAACTCGCCATTCACTTCCCCGGTCAGCAATTCACCGGGTTTCAAGAACACATGCAACTGCGAGAACATCTTTATCTCGGTCGCCGACATGCGTCGTACAAGGTGCTTGGCAGACAGTTGTGACGGATGCTCAAGACCCGCCGCAGCGAGCATTTCCGCCAGCCCCTTGAGGGTGTTGCGGTGGAAGTTGTAGACGCGTTGGGCCTTGTCCGGCACCACCAGCGCGCGCTGGCGCAGGGTGTCCTGGGTGGCAACGCCGGTCGGGCATTTGTTGGTGTGGCAACTTTGGGACTGGATGCAGCCGATGGCAAACATGAAGCCGCGCGCCGCGTTGGCCCAGTCGGCGCCGATGGCCAGGACGCTGGCGATGTCGAAGGCGCTGACGATCTTGCCGCTGGCGCCGAGCTTGATCTTGTCCCGCAGATTCAACCCCACCAGCGTGTTGTGGACGAACAACAGGCCTTCGCGCATCGGTACACCGATGTGGTCGGTGAACTCCACAGGCGCGGCGCCAGTGCCGCCTTCCTTGCCGTCGATCACGATGAAGTCGGGGAGAATGCCGGTTTCCAGCATGGCCTTGGCGATGCCCATGAATTCCCACGGATGCCCCAGGCAGAACTTGAAGCCCACCGGTTTGCCGCCGGACAGCTCACGCAATTGCTGGACGAAATGCATCATCTCGATTGGCGTTGAAAACGCGCTGTGCCGCGAGGGTGACACGCAGTCTTCGCCCATCATGATGCCGCGGGTTTCAGCGATTTCCTTCGTGACTTTGTGCTTGGGCAGAATCCCGCCGTGACCGGGTTTTGCACCCTGGCTCATCTTGATCTCGATCATCCGCACTTGTGGCGTTTGCGCCTGTGCAGCAAAGCGTTCGGGATCGAAGCGGCCATCGCTGGTACGGCAACCGAAATAGCCGCTGCCCAGCTCCCAGGTCAAATCACCACCGTGTTCGCGGTGATAAGGGCTGATGCTGCCTTCGCCGGTGTCGTGGGCGAAGTTGCCGAGCTTGGCGCCCTGGTTCAGCGCGCGGATGGCGTTGGCGCTGAGCGAGCCGAAGCTCATGGCCGAGATGTTGAACACCGACGCCGAATACGGCTGGGTGCACTGTGGGCCGCCGACGGTGACGCGGAAACTGCTGGGGTCACTCAACGGCGCCGGACGCATCGAGTGGCCGATGAATTCGAAGCCGGACTGATACACATCGATCAGGGTGCCGAAGGGTTTGTCGGCGCTTTCATTCTTCGCACGCGAATAGACCAACGAGCGCTGGGCCCGGGAGAAGGGCAGGGCATCGCTGTCGGATTCGAGCAGGTACTGGCGGATTTCCGGGCGAATGCCTTCCACCAGATAACGGATGTTGCCCAGGATCGGGTAGTTGCGCCGCACCGCGTGTGGGCTTTGCAGCAGGTCGAAGATGCCGATCAGGCTCAGCACGCCGGTGACGGCGGTAATCGGCCAGAGCCAGTCATGTTCGAGGAAGGGCAGGCTGGCGAGGGTGAACATCACGCAGACGGCAAAGAAGGCGTAGCGGCTCAGGAGTGACAGGCTCATACGGTTTCCTTGGGTTCGGACTTGTTGTGCATACATTCATTTTCCCTGTAGGAGCGAGGCTTGCCCGCGAATGCGCCAGCACCTCCAACATCGATGT
>NZ_JBSVXG010000199.1:0-10843 GCF_054070595.1 Pseudomonas sp. SDO55104_S430
TACAGGAATAGCGATCCTCCCGTAGGAGCGAGGCTTGCCCGCGAAGGCGTCAGCCCAGACACCACAAATCCCACCCAAAAATAAACCGGCCGCAACAGCCGGTTTATTCATTTCTCCCCTCAGGCCGCCTGCGCCGCCTGTGCCTGGCGCACCACCGCCGCCAATCGCCCCAACCCCTCATCCAGCCGCGCCGGATCGATGTGGCTGAAATTCAGCCGCAGGTGCCCGTGGTTGTTATCCGGATCCGGAAAGAACGGCTCGCCCGGCATGAACGCCACATCATTGGCCAGCGCCGCATTGAGCAAGGTCCGCGTATCCAGCGGTTGCTTGAGCGTCAGCCAGAAAAACAGCCCGCCCTGGGGCATGTTCCAGTCCGCGAGATCGTCAAAGTGCATTTGCAGCGCCGCCTGAAACGCATCGCGGCGTTCCCGGTAAAAGCCGCGCAACTCACCCAGATGCTGCCGATAGGATTCGCTGCCGATCCATTGCAACGCTTGCCACTGGCCGACCCGATTGGTGTGCAGATCCGCCGACTGCTTGAGCTTTAGCAGGTGTGGGAACAGGTCCGGACTGGCGATCAGGTAACCCACGCGCAAACCCGGCAACAGGGTTTTGGAGACGGTGCCGGTGTAGATCCAGCTGGACTTCTTCAGGCGCCCGGCAATCGGTTTGGCGCTGCCGCCATCGAACGTCAGTTCGCGGTACGGCTCGTCTTCGATCAGAGTCACGCCGAACTCATCGAGCAGGCTCGCCACCGCTTCGCGCTTGGCCTCGCTGTAACGCACGGCCGACGGGTTCTGGAACGTCGGGATCAGGTAGATGAACGCCGGGCGATGTTGCTCCAGACACGAGCGCAATTGCGTGAGGTTCGGGCCATCGGCCTCCAGCGGGACAGTCACGCAGTCGGCACCGAACAGCTGGAAGATCTGCAACGCCGCCAGATAGGTCGGGGCCTCGAGGACGATCTGCGTACCTTTGTCGATATAGAGCTTGGCCGCCAGATCGAGGGTTTGCTGGGAACCGCTGACCACCAATACTTGACTCGCTTCGCACGGCAAACCCAGAGACCGCGCCTCGGCTGCCAAAGCCTCGCGCAGTGCAGGCTCACCTTCGCTCATGCCGTATTGGCCCATGGACACAGGCATCTGGTCCCACTCGACCTTGGGCAGCATGGCTTCGGCCGGCAGACCACCGGCGAACGACATCACTTGCGGGCGTTGCGCGGCGGCGAGGATTTCACGGATCAGAGAACTTTTAAGGCGCGAGACACGTTCGGAAAAAGCCATGGGGATCACCGGTAGCGAGGCATGAGGAAAATGAGTCAAACTTGTTGACCGAAATTACGACAGCCCGAGCGGATACGTCAACATGCTTGACCTTAAAAACCCGAATTCCCAGCAACAGGCCATGGAAGCGTTTTTCTTCGGCTACCAGGCTTTCACCGCCAAGGCCGACGAAATGCTCGAACGCCGTGGCCTGAGCCGGGTGCATCAACGCATCGTGTTTTTCGTCGCCCGCTACCCGAATCTCAGCGTCAAGGAGCTGCTGGAATTGCTCGGCGTGACCAAACAGGCGTTGAACATGCCGTTGCGGCAGTTGCTGGAAATGCACCTGGTGAACAGCGTCGCGTCCGAGACGGACAAGCGTAAGCGGCTGCTGGAGTTGACCGATGAAGGTGCGCGATTCGAACAGGCGCTGCGTCGGGAGCAGGTGAAATTGCTGGAGCGCGTGTTTGCCGAGGCCGGGGAGGCGGCGGTGAATGGGTGGTTGGCGGTGAATCTGGCTTTGGGCAAAAGCCCGCTTCTGTAGGAGCTAGCTTGCTCGCGATGGAATTTCAGGCACCGCGGGGTATCAGGCAGCCAGCGTTATCGTTAACGACCATCGCGAGCAAGCTAGCTCCTACAGGTGCCTTTTGAACAAACGATATATCCCAATCGACAAAACTTTCGTCGACAAAATCAAAAACATTATTTGCTTTCTTTGTATACAAAAGCATAATCCACTTCGTGCGAGTTTCTGACCAATGAGTCAACAAATTCGCAAGCACCTCAAAGGGCCGCTGCCACCCCTCGGGATCCGGCCCTGGAAATAAAAATAAAACTCTTGAGGAGTACTCGCTGTGGAAAGCCGCAAATCCGAAGCATCGACGCTGG
Organism: Pseudomonas sp. SDO55104_S430; assembly: GCF_054070595.1. NCBI lineage: Bacteria > Pseudomonadati > Pseudomonadota > Gammaproteobacteria > Pseudomonadales > Pseudomonadaceae > Pseudomonas > Pseudomonas sp. SDO55104_S430. Next base: position 2,154 of record NZ_JBSVXG010000199.1, read on the forward strand.
ATCTCTCGCCGCCTTTACGCACTGGCTTGCTGGAGCGCCTGTTTAAACTCAGCTTGCATGGCACCACGGTGAAGACCGAGTTGATTGCCGGTCTGACAACCTTCATCACGATGGCCTACATCATCTTCGTCAACCCCAACATCATGGCCGACGCCGGCATCGATCATGGCGCGGCGTTCGTCGCCACCTGCATCGCCGCCGCGTTGGGCTGCCTGTTGATGGGCCTCTACGCCAACTGGCCGGTGGGCCTGGCGCCGGGCATGGGCTTGAACGCGTTCTTCACCTACACCGTGGTCGGCACCATGGGCTACAACTGGGAAACCGCCCTCGGCGCGGTGTTCGTGTCCGGTGTGTTGTTCATGATCCTGACCTTCTCGAAGATCCGCGAATGGTTGCTCAACAGCATCCCGGTCAGCCTGCGTCACGCCATGGGCGCCGGCGTTGGCCTGTTCCTGGGGCTGATCGGTCTGAAAACCGCGGGCATCGTCGTCGATAGCCCGGCCACCCTGATCAAACTCGGCTCGCTGCACGAGGCAGGTCCGCTGCTCGCCGGCATCTGCTTTTTGATGATCGCGATTCTCAGCTATCACCGGGTATTCGGCGCGATCCTCATCAGCATCATCACCGTGACCCTGGCCGGCTGGGGCTTGGGCCTGGTGCATTACGAAGGGATCATGTCGGCCCCGCCGAGCCTGGCCCCGACCTGGATGGCCATGGATGTCGCCGGCGTGTTCAACGTCAGCATGATCAGCGTGGTCCTGGCGTTCCTCTTCGTGCACATGTTCGACACCGCGGGCACCCTGATGGGCGTCGCCCAGCGCGCCAACCTGGTAGGCGCTGACGGCCGCATCGAAAACCTTTCCCGTGCGATGAAGGCCGACAGCGCCTCCAGCGTGTTCGGTGCCGTGGTCGGTGTACCGCCGGTCACCAGTTATGTGGAAAGTGCCGCGGGTGTAGCCGCAGGTGGTCGCACCGGTCTTACCGCCGTGACCGTGGGCGTGCTATTTATCGCAGCCATGTTCTTCGCACCGCTGGCCGGGATGATTCCTGCCTACGCCACCGCCGGCGCACTGATCTACGTTGCGATGCTGATGATGGGCGGCATGGCCCACATCGAATGGGACGAAGCCACCGACAGCATTCCGGCGATCGTCACCGCAATCATGATGCCGCTGACCTTCTCGGTCGCCGACGGTATCGCCCTGGGCTTCATCACCTATGTGGCGCTGAAGGCCGGTACCGGCAAGTACAAGGAAATTTCCGTCAGCCTGTGGGTGCTCTGCGCGATCTTCATCGCCAAGTTCATCTTCTTGTAAGTCGGACACGATTCAAAACAGCCTCACCCCGTCGGGTGAGGCTTTTGTGCAAATGGAGGAAAGTGATGAGTCTGGAAACCTGGCTGCTGTTCAGCGGCGCTGCGCTGGTAGTGATCCTGATCCCGGGGCCGCTGTCCTTGCTGATGATCAGCAACAGTCTGAATTACGGTTTGCGCCGTTCGTACCCGGCGTTCCTCGGCGGCGTGTTCGCCTCGATCTGCCTGTTGAGCGCTTCTGCTCTTGGGCTCGGTGCGTTGCTGTTGGCGTCGGAGCAGTTGTTCAGTGCCCTGAAAATCGTCGGTGGCCTATATTTGTTCTACCTCGCCTGGCAAAGCTGGAAACAATCGCGCCTGCCTTCCCACGGCGCCGAAGTGCCTGAGGCAGCGCCGGTGCCACGCTTTCGTGCCTTGTTCGGCCGGGCGTTCATGCTGGGTGGCAGCAACCCCAAGGACATTCTGTTTTTCGCAGCCTTCCTGCCTCAGTTCCTGAGTGCCGAGCAACCGTTCCTGCCGCAGTTGCTGGTGATGATTGCGACCTGGACGGTGCTGGATCTGCTGTGCAAATTGGCCTACGGCCTCGGCGCCCACGGTGCGGCACGGTACCTGCGCACGGGCAAGGGCCAGAGCTGGTTCAACCGGATCAGTGCCGGGTTGTTTGGTGGGGCGGGGTCGGCTTCGCTACTTAGCGGCCACTAATCGGTTACACCCAGCCCCTGTAGGAGCGAGCATGCTCGCGATGGTCGTCAACGATGACGCTGGGTTCCTGATACCCCGCGGCGTTCTTGGGTTCATCGCGAGCATGCTCGCTCCTACAGTTTGAAAATCGTCACCCTCGGAAATACTCGCCTTACATAGTTATCGCATCCAGCCCACCACGCTTCCCTAAAGTTCAGCACCCTCCCCCACGCCGAACCAGGAAGCCCCCATGTCCCAACTTTTCCCCATCACCGATGACGAACCGGTAAAAATCTCCGACGTCGATCCCCCTTCCCTGAACAACGCCGACCAGGAAATCGTCGATTTCATCCGCGCCCACGGCGACAGCACCATCAATCCACAACCCCCGCGCTCCCCGAAAAAGCGCGAGCGCGTGCTGCGAGCCCTGGACCATCACTACGGCCCGCTCGCCATCGGCCATTTCACCGTCACCCGCACCGAACTGCACCTCATGAACGCCACGGTCGACGGTGCGCCGCTGGACATCGGCAACAGCAACTTCCGCCGCCCGCCCCAGGCCTTCATCGATGGGCTGAAGCTCAACCCCGTCGACGTCGAACAGCGCATCTGGGCCAGCGGCAAACCGGGCGACTACACCCTGCCGACCCTGCTGTTCGAGATCGCCACCCAGCGTTCGGTCAACGCTCCGCCGCTGTTCAGCGAGGCACAGGGCATCCACACGCAAAAGCTCGACAGGCTGCTGCAAGCCGCGCAGAAACTGGATGTCGTCGATACCCGTCTGCCGGAAAACGTCCCCGGCTGGGTCAACCGGCAGAAAAGCAAAGTGGTGAACAGCATGGGCGTCGGGCTCCAGGCGTTCGGGATCTACAGCGGCCTGATGGGTATTTCCGACGCCATCAAGCGCGGCGATCGCACCGAAGCGGTGGTCAGTGCCGGTGCGGTGGTAACCGAGGTCGGATCACTGGTCATCGAACTGGGCCTGATCAAAACCGCCCAAGAGTTGATCGAACGCAGCGCACTCGTTTATCAGGGTTTTGCCGGGACAAGGTTCGGCCTGCACCTGTCGCGGGCGGCCGGGCTGATCGCCGGCGTGCTGACCCTGCCCTTCGATATCTATTTCGCGGTCAAGGCGCTGAACGACGCCTCCCGGTCCACCGGCAAGCAGGCGCTGGATCACTACGTCGCCGCCGGCATGAACCTCACCAGCGCCGCCCTGACCCTGATTCTCGGCACAGCCGCCCTCGCCGGCTTCGCCCACGCCGGCCCCATCGGCATTGCGGCGGCGGCCATCCTGATTACCGGTTCGCAGATCTACAGCGCCGTGCGCCAGGTGGACGACATCGATGACTACATCGAGTTGAGCGTCGATGAACGTCTCGTCACGGGCTTTCTCGCGTTCATCAACCAGAGCCCGCCGCAACGCATTAACGACCGCTACAGCATCGCGATGGCCACCGATCACCACTCGAAACTGCTCAACAACCGAGCCCGCAAATGGCTGAACGGCCAGATGAAGGACAGCATCGAAGCCATCGTCAACGGCAAGTTCCAGGTGGGCCTGACCGCCGCCCAGGTGTTCTGGTTTGAAAGCGATGATCAAGGCCGTGAATCAATGCCATCCAGTGAAATCAAGCTGCCCTCGGTCGAGGACGGCGATGACCGCATCGATGCTCGCCACGGTGTTCCGGCGGATCTTTCCGGGGTGGTCAAAGGCACCCACGGAGAATCGAAAGCCACGCTCTGGCTGCTGGGCGGCGGTAACGACAGCGTCCTGGGCCTGGAATACAAACCCAATCACTTCAGCTACGGCACCGGCAGCAAACACCTCACCGGCGGCGACAAGGATGACCAGTTCCTGTTCGAAGGGGCCGTCCCGGCGCTCAAGCAAACCTCACTTCTCCAGAGCCGTCTGCAGGGCGGACAGGGCAACGACACGCTGGTTTTCCAGGGCACGCTGGACAGCCGCGACGACACTCTCTACCAAGGTTTCGAAATCGATCTGGAGCATGGCCGCATCGGCCTTTTGAGCGACAACGACACAACGCCCCACACCGTGCTATCCAGCATTGAAAACGTCGAAACCCTGGCCGGTGCGAGCAACATCATCAAAGGCTCCGCCGGCGCCAATCGCATCGTCTCCCGAGGCCACGACCGAATCGATGCCGGCGCCGGAGATGACACGATCTACCTGATGGGCGGCTACGGTCACGCCACCGGCGGTGCCGGCAAGGACACCTACTTCGTGGCCCACAAAAGCGGCACCGTCACCATCACCGAAGATCCGCAGGACGAGAGCCTGATCATCATGGACTGGCCCTTCGAGCGCATTCAGAAATGGTCGATCGAAGACACTTCGCTGGTGATTTCCTCGCTCTGTGGAGACGACGGCGAGTGGCCGCAGCAACGGCTGATCATCAAGGACATCTACAAGACAGTCGCGGGAAAACGCCTGCTCCAGGAACAGAAACTGCGCTTGCTGACCCAGGACGGTTTCCAGCTGACCCCGGACTTTCCCGCTGAACTGACCGGCAGCGAACATCACACCATCGAAGCACTGATTCTGGCCAAGGGCACTCGCCCGGCGCCGCTGATTCTCAATAGCCCCGTGCATGAAACCTTGCCCGGCAAGGCTTCCCACTGCTTCATCCACCGCGATATCCAGCACAGTGTCATCAACATCAGCCAACGAGACGACAAGAACGTCCACACACTGCACATCGATTGCGACAGCGGCGACCTGATCCAGGCCCTGGCCGCTTACACGGTTGAAGTCAACGAGCGCAACAGCGCCCATTACTTGGACTACGGCCTGTTCAATCTGGAACTGCGCTTCAAAGAGAAGACCGTCGTAATCAGGAATCTTGCTACGGCTGCGTCCGACACTTACACGAACGTGCGTGGCAGTTCGTATGCGGTAAAGGGCCTGGCGTTGAACCAGACCTTCAACCTGGTCCTGCGCGACGGCGTGTCCTATCGGATCAAGCTGCCTTCGCCCAACTATCTGGATGACGTCACAAACCCCGGCGTCAAATGGTTCGATGGCCGGCACATGCTGGAAAAGCGCGCCGGCAACTACCTGCTGCTCGCCCCTGAAGACAGCCGGCCGATCGTGCTGGAAGCTCGCGCGCAACGTGTCGAGTTCCCGGCTCGCCCGCAAAACACGGTGGCGACGCTCGAAGGCAAGGGCTCGACCTACCACGTGCATTTTCATGCAGACAGCACCCTGCGGATTTCCACCCCGGGCGCGCGGGACAAAACCTCCAATGCCTCGACCTGGATCTTTCACTCAAGGCATACCGACCTGGCTGACATCAAGTTGCAGGACAACAAACTGCTGATCGGCCGAACCCTGGTTTATCTGCCGCACTACGAAAACGAAGACACACCCATCGAGCAAATCCACGTCACCACTTCCTCGGGCATGACCTATGCGGTCGATCTGCTGTTCGAGCAAATCTATCCATGGACGCAAGACCAACCCATTGCCTGATTCACGTTAATGAAAGGAGTCATTACATGAAGCCACCAAAGAAAGTCACGAAACCCAATACACCGGACAACCCGAACAGCCCCGATGACGGAGCACCACCGCGCCGGGAAATACCCGACATCGGACTGCCCGGCCGTCTTCCCGAGATTCCCGGCGCCGAAGGCCCATCAACCAGCAGACCCACCGAAGGCGAATCCGACAACGTCCCCCGGCAGCCGCAGCTTGAAGTGGCTGACATTCCCCTCTCCGGGCAGTTTGTCAGCAACACCGGCACCCGCACCGGCTTCAGTTTTCTGCCGGACTTCCTCGCCAGGGACCTGCCCGCCGCCGACCTCGATGGCCTGCGCTACGGCAAACGGCAGACGATCTACGCGGAAATCGAAAACGAAGGGATCACCCTGGTCCGCCTTGGCGCCGATGGCGAGTACCGGGCCGCGCTGCTTACCGAACTGGTGGCCTCGGGGCCGGTACTGGAACGAATCGGCAACACGCCCTTCTGGCGCAGGAAAGTCGTCGACGAACAGGCTGGTCCCAGCGCCAGCAAGCGTCCTCGCGTGGATGAAAGCGCCGACTCGTCTTCCGGGGAGGCCGCACGGGTCAGCGACCAGTTGGCCCAACACCTGGCTCCCCTGGATTTGTCGGCGGCGCAATGGCGCAACTGGGGCAGTTCGACCAGACCGCTTGCCTCAGAGTCCCTGGAAATCAACGGCCTTCACTATCCGCTGGTGCCCAATGGATCACCGCAGAGCCACAGCATCGCGTACCTGCAACATCCAAGGTTTTCACCGGCGCGCTATGAGGCTTTCGAACAGATGCTGCATGACGAACCCACTCTGCAACCTAGATGGGCGTTGAAAAGAGACGGTCAGTGGCAGGTTCTCGAAGATCGCTTTCCCTTCAACAGGCCCCTTACAGGTTACGTCGCCAATTCCTACAGAGACTTGTCCCAGACGTCCTTGACCACGGTCGCCAGATCGCTTTTCAACCGGGCCAATCATTCCGAAGTGATCGACAGCCGCGGCCTGGCCGTGTTGAAGCAGACGCTTCGCAACTGGGCCGACAACACCAGCGCCAGCATTCCTCGCCTGGAACTGGCTGACCCGCTATTGATGCTACCGATCATTCCCCGCACCCGAAGCGCCAACAACGTCTGGATGACCCTGCTGCCCGCCGACGCCAACGCTGCGTTGCGACGCCTGGATTTCACCCCCGAGGGATTCGCCGCGCAGTGGAACAACTTCGTCATCGATCCTTCCAACTACAACCTCAAGCAATTGCTCATCGCCGTGCTGGTGCGCAATGGCTACGACGTTTTTCCAATGTCCAGCGACCACCGCGGACCGACACTGGTGTTCACCCGCGCCAACCATGACCGGGTGTTCTTCCTGAAGCTGGGCAATGTCAACGGCGAGACCATCAGACAGATGGCACCGTCGGGTGATGAGTTGTCCGATCCGCATCTGGTATCGCGTATCGGCGAGGCCGCGCACGAGAGGCTGCGCACCGCCTACGACCAGAACAGGGTGGTGTGGCTGCTGGGCGGCGTGCAGACCACGTCCTCGGGAGTCGGGTCCGTCTTTATCGTCAGGGAAGGTTGAGCCCTGCCCTTTTCTCGCCGGCCTGGCCGGCGAGAACCCCTTCCCCGGACACTTTAAAGAGCACTGATTTCATGAGACCCAAAACCCCCCATCACCCGAAAAACCCCGGTTCGACCGACGTGAACCCACCCGGCAGGCGCGAAACCGGCCCTGACATTCTGCCCGGGCTTCCCGGCCACGGGCTGACTGATCTTCCCGACCTGCCACTGCGACCGTCGCTGCCGGACCCGAGCCACCCACCGGAAACCCGGCCGCCAACCATTGACATCATCGACCTGCCGGACGAGACGCCGATCAGCCGCACCACCGTCGAACCTCCCATCAGTCATTACTACCTGCCACCGAAACTGGTGGAAAGACTGCCCGCGCCCGACCCGCAAACCGGTCTGCGCTCGATTATCCAGGGGCGCCAATATGTCGATCTCGTGGACGGCGGCACGGTGCTGCTGGCCAGCGATCCGCAGGGACACTGGCGTGCGGGGCAACCGTCGGAACTGGTGCCTTCCGGTCCGCGTCTGGAGCGCGTGGAGGGAACGCTCCAATGGCGGCAGGTTCAGCCCGGCAATACCGTCACAGGGCCCTGGAAAGACTGGGGCATCGAGGCCCGACACTACTCAGCCGCAGACATCACCGTCGACGGGGTTCGTTATAAAACGGTGCCGATTGATGCGGCAGCGGACCATCCGATTGCCTACATCAAGAACCCGTCGCACCCGATCTACGGTTTCGATCTGTTCCAGGACCTGCTCAAGCGCGATCCCGAACAACAACCCCGGGGCGCCATCCAGGTGCCATCGAGCGGACACTGGGAAATCGATCCGGGCCTGCCCTTCGATCGAACCCTGACTGACTATGTCGCCAGCTACTTTCCCGAACTCTCGGAAATCTCCCTGCTGAACGTCGCCCGGCGACAGTTTGCCCTGGCCAACAGGTCCGAGACTGCCACCAACGCCGGGCTGACGACCTTGCGGCAAGTGTTCAATGACTGGAAAACCCGGAATCTCTCACCCCGGCCGGAACTGGTCGATCCGCTGTTGATGCTGCCGGTCATTCGGACAACCGCCGGCAAGGGGACGTCCCGGATTTTCGGCCTGCCAACGCCCACCGATCAGCCTCTGGTGCATCTGGCCTACACACCGCACAAATTCCACCGTCAGTGGGATTACCTTCTCAGCACCCAGCATGCCAATGAACTCAAACGCTTCATGCGTGAGCTGCTGATTCGCAATGGCTACAGCGTGTTCGAACCGACCGACGCCCCGTCCTATGCCGCCCTGGTGTTCCGCCGCACCGGGCATGACTTTGTCTTCTACATGACCTTGCATCGTGTGCATGGCAGGCGCATGCACATTCACGAAAGCGCCAAGGACGCCTTCGTCCCCGAGAGCCTGCCAGGGCTGATCGGCTACCCGGCCTTGCGCGCGGCCCAGGATGCGGAAGCGGCGGGCAAGCTGATCTGGCTCAAGGGGGGCAGCCATATTTCAGCGGATCACGAGAGCTCCGTGTTCATCGTCAGAACCGAAGACCCAAGGCTGTAATCCTGTGGGAGCGTGGCTTGCCCGCGATGGTCGTCAACGATGACGCGGGTTGCCTGATGCCCAGCGGTGTC
>NZ_JBSVXG010000200.1:0-10734 GCF_054070595.1 Pseudomonas sp. SDO55104_S430
GCCGGTGAACACCAAATCTTCATTCAACACCGATCCAATGTGGGAGCGGGCTTGCTCGCGAAGCAGGCGCCTCGGTCCCACTGAAAGAACCCCATAAAAAAACGCCGCAGGCTGTGAGGCCGGCGGCGTTCGATTTTCAGTACAACCACTTAAACGGTATGCAGATACCAGTTGTACTCAAGGTCGGAGATGGAGTGTTCGAACTCCTCCAGCTCACTCTCCTTGCACGCGACGAAGATGTCGATGTACTTCGGATCGATGTACTTGGCCATGACCTCGCTGTCGTCCAGCTCGCGCAATGCATCGCGCAGGTTGTTCGGCAGGCTCTGCTCGTTCTGCTCGTAGCTGTTGCCTTCGGTCGGTGCCGGTGGCTCGACCTTGTTGGTCAGGCCGTGGTGCACGCCCGCCAGGACCGAAGCCATCAGCAGGTACGGGTTGGCATCGGCGCCGGCGACACGGTGTTCCAGGCGCACTGCGTCGGCAGAGCCGGTCGGTACGCGCAGGGCCACGGTGCGGTTGTCCAGGCCCCAGCTCGGCGAGTTCGGCACGTAGAACTGCGCGCCGAAACGACGGTACGAGTTCACGTTCGGGCAGAGGAAAGCCATCTGAGCTGGCAGGGTCTCGAGCACACCGCCGATCGCGTGACGCAGCGCGGCGTTCTGCTCGGGATCCTCGCTGGCAAAAATGTTTTTGCCATCTTTGTCGAGCACCGAGATGTGGACGTGCAGACCATTACCCGCCTGGCCTGGGTACGGCTTGGCCATGAAGGTGGTGTCCATCTCATGGTCGTAGGCGATGTTCTTGATCAGACGCTTGAGCAATACCGCGTAGTCGCAGGCCTTGATCGGGTCGGCCACGTGGTGCAGGTTCACTTCGAACTGCGCCGGGGCACTTTCCTTGACGATGGCGTCGGCCGGGATGCCTTGCTCTTTGGCGCCTTCAAGAATGTCTTGCAGGCAGTCGACGTATTCGTCGAGGTCGTCGATCAGGTAGACCTGGGTCGAGTGCGGGCGTTTGCCGGAGATCGGCGAGCGCGGCGGCTGCGGACGGCCGTTCACGTTCTCCTGGTCGATCAGGTAGAACTCAAGTTCAAATGCGGCGCAGATGGTCAGGCCCAGCTCGTCGAATTTGGCCACGACCTGGCGCAGGACTTCCCGCGGGTCGGCGAAGAAAGGGTCACCTTCGAGTTCGTGCATGGTCATCAGCAGTTGCGCGGTCGGGCGCTTCTGCCATGGCTCGTTGCACAGGGTATCGGGGATTGGATAGCAGATTCGGTCAGCATCACCGATGTCCAGGCCCAGGCCGGTGCTTTCCACCGTAGAGCCGTTGATATCCAGAGCAAAAAGAGAGGCCGGCAGGTTGATGCCTTTCTCGTAAACCTTGTGGAGGCTGGTGCGTTCGATGCGCTTGCCGCGCACCACACCATTCATATCCGCAATCAGAAGGTCAACGTACAGAACCTCAGGATGTTCCTTAAGGAACGCGTTCGCTTCGTTGAGCTGAACGGCACGCGGGGGTACCGACATGATGCAACACCTTTGTTGTTAAAAATATCAATCATTGATCTTTTCGGATTCCAGTCAACCCGAACGGCATGCCGAAGTCAAGCTGGGCCTTTTTTGCCCTCTAAAAGGGCTCGTGTGGCTTTTTTGGGGCACTTTGGGGCGTTTTTATGCCCTCTGACGCTATGGCTCCCGCAGGCTTGAGCGGGCCGTGTTGTATTTTTTACGGGGGTGTTGTGTAAAAAAATGAACAAGGCTAAGCTCGGATCAAACCCATAACAGCAATAATACCGGGGTGCTTCATGTCTCGCCTGTCGATAATCGGCGTCGCCGCCTGCTCTGAGCAGAACGGTCTGCATGCTTATCACATCCATGGCGACCTTCTGGTCGGCCCCGAAGCTTTCGCAGCTGCGGGCAAGTCGGCAATCCTCGCCTCCCCGGCGAATTGGCCATCCCCGTCCGTTATTCTGGACGGCCTCGATGGCACACCCATTACGGTTACTCCATTCAATATAGAACCGATTCACAATGGCGGCTCGGCCTTCGTGCAGGGTGGCGCTCTCGATTCTGCACGTCATGAGTTTGCAGGGGCTTTATTTAGGGGCTTTCCTCAAATAGCCCGGTAGCCTGTGCTAGATAGATATTCCAACGCGACGCCGATGCGTCAAACATCGCCTGACACCCAAGTGCCAGGAAACTCAAAGCCTAGAGGCATTTATGAGTAACAACCTCGACCAGCTCACCGATTGGTTGAAAAGCCACAAGATCACAGAAGTCGAATGCATGATCGGCGACTTGACCGGGATCACCCGGGGCAAGATCTCACCGACCAACAAGTTCATCGCCGAAAAAGGCATGCGCCTGCCCGAGAGCGTTTTGTTGCAAACCGTGACCGGCGATTACGTCGAAGACGACATCTATTACGAACTGCTCGATCCGGCCGATATCGACATGATCTGCCGTCCCGACCAGAACGCGGTGTTCCTCGTGCCGTGGGCCATCGAGCCGACCGCCCAGGTGATCCACGACACCTACGACAAGCAGGGCAACCCGATCGAGCTGTCGCCGCGCAACGTGCTCAAGAAGGTCCTCAAACTCTATGCCGACAAGGGCTGGCAGCCGATCGTGGCGCCGGAAATGGAGTTCTACCTGACCAAGCGCAGCGACGACCCGGACTATCCGCTGCAACCGCCGATCGGCCGTTCCGGGCGCCCGGAAATCGGTCGCCAGTCGTTCTCCATCGAAGCGGCGAACGAGTTCGACCCGCTGTTCGAAGACGTCTACGACTGGTGCGAATTGCAGGAGCTGGACCTCGACACGCTGATCCACGAGGACGGCACCGCGCAGATGGAAATCAACTTCCGTCACGGCGATGCCCTGTCCCTGGCCGACCAGATCCTGGTGTTCAAGCGCACCATGCGCGAAGCCGCGCTCAAGCATGACGTGGCGGCCACCTTCATGGCCAAGCCTATGACCGGCGAGCCTGGCAGTGCCATGCACTTGCACCAGAGCATCATCGACATCGAGACCGGCAAGAACATCTTCTCCAGCGAAGACGGGACCATGAGCCAGCTGTTCCTGCACCACATCGGTGGCCTGCAGAAACTGATCCCTGAGCTGTTGCCGCTGTTCGCGCCCAACGTCAACTCGTTCCGCCGCTTCCTGCCGGATACCTCGGCACCGGTAAACGTCGAGTGGGGCGAAGAGAACCGCACCGTGGGCCTGCGGGTTCCGGATGCCGGGCCGCAAAACCGTCGGGTGGAAAACCGCCTGCCGGGCGCCGATGCCAACCCTTACCTGGCGATCGCTGCCAGCCTGTTGTGCGGCTACATCGGCATGGTCGAGGGCTTGAACCCGAGCGCGCCGGTGGTGGGCCGCGGTTATGAGCGCCGCAACCTTCGCCTGCCGCTGACCATCGAAGACGCGCTGGAGCGCATGGAAAACAGCGCCACCATCGAGAAATACCTGGGCAAGAACTTCATCACTGGCTACGTCGCGGTCAAGCGAGCCGAGCATGAAAACTTCAAGCGCGTCATCAGTTCGTGGGAGCGGGAGTTCCTGCTGTTCGCCGTCTGATGCGCCGGGCGCTGCCGCTGTCGGGCAGCGCTTTCACCTGGATTTTTTAGGAGATTCGTATGACCAGCAACAACCCGCAAACCCGTGAGTGGCAAGCCCTGAGCAACGATCACCACCTGGCCCCGTTCAGCGACTTCAAGCAGCTGAAAGAGAAGGGTCCGCGGATCATCACCAGTGCCAAGGGCGTTTACCTGTGGGACAGCGAGGGCAACAAGATCCTCGACGGCATGGCCGGCCTGTGGTGTGTAGCGGTCGGCTACGGTCGCGATGAACTGGCCGAAGCCGCCAACAAGCAGATGCGCGAACTGCCTTACTACAACCTGTTCTTCCAGACCGCTCACCCGCCAGCGCTGGAACTGGCCAAGGCCATCGCCGATATCGCGCCAGAAGGCATGAACCACGTGTTCTTCACCGGTTCCGGCTCCGAAGGCAACGACACCATGCTGCGCATGGTTCGCCATTACTGGGCGATCAAGGGTCAGCCGAACAAGAAAGTCATCATCAGCCGCAAGAACGGCTATCACGGTTCCACCGTGGCTGGCGCGAGCCTGGGCGGCATGACCTACATGCACGAGCAGGGCGACCTGCCGATCCCGGGCATCGTCCACATTGCCCAGCCTTACTGGTTCACCGAAGGCGGCGACATGACCCCGGAAGAGTTCGGGGTCTGGGCGGCCAACCAGCTGGAAGAGAAGATTCTGGAAGTCGGCGTCGACAACGTCGGTGCCTTCATTGCCGAGCCGATCCAGGGCGCCGGCGGCGTGATCATTCCGCCAGAGACCTACTGGCCGCGCATCAAGGAAATCCTCGCCAAGTACGACATCCTGTTCGTGGCGGACGAAGTGATCTGCGGTTTCGGCCGTACCGGCGAATGGTTCGGCAGCGATTTCTACGACCTCAAGCCCGACATGATGACCATCGCCAAAGGCCTGACCTCCGGCTACATCCCAATGGGTGGCCTGATCGTTCGCGATGAAGTGGTGGCAGTGCTCAACGAAGGTGGCGATTTCAACCACGGCTTCACCTACTCCGGGCATCCGGTGGCGGCCGCGGTGGCGCTGGAAAACATCCGCATCATGCGTGACGAGAAAATTGTCGAGCGTGTTCACACTGAAACGGCACCGTATTTGCAAAAGCGTCTGCGTGAACTGAACGATCACCCGCTGGTGGGCGAAGTTCGTGGGGTGGGTCTGTTGGGGGCCATCGAACTGGTTCAGGACAAGGCCACGCGCAAGCGTTACGAAGGCAAGGGTGTGGGCATGATCTGCCGCCAGTTCTGCTTCGACAACGGGCTGATCATGCGCGCCGTGGGCGACACCATGATCATCGCGCCACCGTTGGTGATCACCCCTGCGGAGATCGATGAGTTGGTGACCAAGGCGCGCAAGTGCCTGGACCTGACCCTGAGTGCTTTGCAGGGCTAAGTGCTAGGCTCTGAGCGCAAGACATGAAACTTTCGCTCAGGGCGTCCTTCAATGGCGGCCTTTCCTTGAAAGACCGCCGTGGATCTTGCCAGACTAGCCGCGGTTCCAGTTGTCCGGCTTCGGCCGCTGAACAAAGTGGTTCAAAAAAAGAAAAAATTTGGAGCATCAACGCATGAAGGCATTAGGAAAAAAGCTTGCTGGCAAGACTCTCCTCGCCATGTCCCTGATGGGCATTATGGCGAGTGCGGCCCAGGCAGACGACAAGGTACTGCACGTCTATAACTGGTCCGACTACATCGCTCCGGACACCATCAAGAAGTTTGAAGACGAGTCGGGCATCAAAGTTGTCTACGACGTCTTCGACAGTAACGAAACCCTGGAAGCCAAGTTGCTGGCAGGCAAGTCCGGCTACGACATCGTCGTACCGTCGAACAACTTCCTGGCCAAGCAGATCAAGGCCGGCGTTTACCAGAAGCTGGACAAGTCCAAGCTGCCTAACTGGAAGAACCTGAACACCGATCTGCTCAAGGCCGTATCGGTCAGCGACCCGGGCAACGAACACGCCTTCCCGTACATGTGGGGTTCGATCGGCATCGGCTACAACGCCGAGAAGGTCAAGGCTGCACTGGGCCCGGACGCTCCGGTGGATTCCTGGGACCTGATCTTCAAGCCTGAAAACGCCGCCAAGCTGAAGTCCTGCGGCATCAGCCTGCTGGATTCGCCAACCGAGATGATTCCGGTGGCGCTGCACTACCTGGGCCTGCCAACCGACAGCCAGAAGAAAGAAGACATCGACAAGGCTGAAGCGCTGATCATGAAGGTCCGTCCTTCGATCGCCTACTTCCACTCTTCCAAGTACATCTCGGACCTTGCCAACGGCAACATCTGCGTCGCCGTGGGTTACTCGGGTGACATCTACCAGGCCAAGTCCCGCGCCGCCGAAGCCGGTGACAAGGTGAAGGTCAGCTACAACATTCCGAAAGAAGGTGCAGGCAGCTTCTACGACATGGTCGCCATACCTAAAGATGCCGAAAACGTCGAAGGCGCCTACAAGTTCATGACCTTCCTGCAGAAGCCGGAAATCATGGCTGAAATCACCAACGCCGTACGCTTCCCGAACGGTAACGCTGCCGCCACTGCTCTGGTTGATAAAGACATCACCAGCGACCCGGGCATCTACCCGCCGGCGGACGTGCTGGCCAAGCTGTACGCGATTGCTGACCTGCCGGCGGCGACCCAGCGGATCCTGACTCGCAGCTGGACCAAGATCAAATCCGGTAAGTAAGCGCTAACCCACTGTAGGAGCGAGCATGCTCGCGAAGAAAGTCGCAGCGCCATGGGGTGTCAGGCATCCCGCGTTATCGTTGACGACCATCGCGAGCGTGCTCGCTCCTACAGGGGATTTTCATAATGTTTGCTGGAACGGTTTTTCGAGGGTAAGTTGCGCGCCGGTTTGTTGCCAGACAGTCATGACTGTCATGTAACGCGGGGCAACTTGGGCCCAACTCATTTAGAGGACCTCCACTTGCCTATTTCTTCTTTGTTGCGCAATGCCATGCTGCTCGGCGCCGGACTGACGCTTGCCGCCAGTGTCCAGGCCGCCGGTACCGTGCATATTTATAACTGGTCCGATTACATCGGCGAGACCACCCTGGCGGACTTCCAGAAAGAGACCGGCATCAAGCCGGTCTACGACGTGTTCGACTCCAACGAAACCCTGGAAGGCAAGTTGCTGGCCGGGCGCACCGGCTACGACGTGGTCGTGCCGTCCAACCATTTCCTGGGCAAGCAGATCAAGGCCGGGGCTTTCCAGAAGCTCGACAAGTCGCTGCTGCCCAACTACAAAAATCTCGACCCGGTGCTGCTCAAGCGTCTGGAGCAGAACGATCCGGGTAACCAGTACGCCGTGCCGTACCTGTGGGGCACCAACGGCATCGGTTACAACGTCGAGAAGGTCAAGGCTGTGCTGGGCGTCGACAAGATCGATTCCTGGGCTGTGGTCTTCGAACCGGAGAACATCAAGAAGCTTCAGAGTTGCGGCGTGTCCTTCCTCGACTCCGCCGATGAAATGATGCCCACGGTCCTCAACTACATGGGCCTGGACCCCAACAGCACCAACCCCGAAGACTACAAGAAGGCCGAAGCCAAGCTGCTCGCGGTTCGTCCTTACGTGACCTACTTCCACTCCTCCAAATACATCGGCGACCTGGCCAACGGCGATATCTGCGTGGCCGTCGGTTTCTCCGGCGACTTCATCCAGGCCAAGACCCGTGCCGAGGAAGCGAAGAAGGGCGTGGACATCGCCTACTCGATTCCAAAGGAAGGCGGCGCACTGTGGTTCGACATGCTGGCGATTCCGAAGGACTCGGCCAACGTCAAAGAGGCACACGCGTTCATCAACTATTTGCTCAAGCCTGAAGTGATCGCCCAAGTCAGCGATTACGTCGGTTACGCCAACCCGAATCCGGCGTCGGACAAACTGATGGAACAGTCCATTCGCACCGACGAATCGGTTTATCCACCCCAGGCGGTACTCGACAAGACTTACGTGTCCATCGAGCTGCCCCCGAACATTCAGCGTTTGATGACCCGCAGCTGGACCAAGGTCAAGTCGGGTAAATAGCTTCAAGGCTCAAACTATCCAGGGTTCGTTCAACTTGAGCGAACTTCAAATTTTGTTGGGAGTTTCGCAAATGGCAGTTGCCTCCGGCGCCTATAAGAAAGCCCTCGAGGGCGACCAGTCACCCAAGCAGGTGCTGGTCAAAATCGACCGGGTCACGAAGAAGTTCGACGAGACGGTTGCCGTGGACGATGTGTCCCTGGAAATCAAGAAGGGCGAGATCTTCGCCCTGCTCGGCGGTTCGGGATCGGGCAAATCCACCCTGCTGCGCATGCTCGCCGGTTTCGAGCGACCGACCGAAGGACGGATCTTCCTCGACGGTGTAGACATCACCGACATGCCGCCCTACGAGCGGCCGATCAACATGATGTTCCAGTCCTACGCGCTGTTCCCGCACATGACCGTGGCGCAGAACATCGCCTTCGGCCTCAAGCAGGACAAGCTGCCGGCCGCCGAGATCGATGCCCGCGTGGCCGACATGCTCAAGCTGGTGCAGATGACCCAGTACGCCAAGCGCAAGCCGCATCAACTGTCCGGTGGTCAACGTCAGCGTGTGGCCCTGGCCCGTTCCCTGGCCAAGCGTCCGAAGCTGCTGCTGCTCGACGAGCCGATGGGCGCACTGGACAAAAAACTGCGCTCGCAGATGCAACTGGAGCTGGTGGAGATCATCGAGCGCGTGGGCGTGACCTGCGTGATGGTGACCCACGACCAGGAAGAGGCCATGACCATGGCCGAACGCATCGCGATCATGCATTTGGGCTGGATTGCCCAGATCGGCAGCCCGATCGACATCTACGAAACCCCGACCAGCCGCCTGGTCTGCGAATTCATCGGCAACGTCAACATCTTCGACGGTGAAGTGATCGACGATGCCGAAGGTCACGCGACCATCACCTGCAAGGACCTGGACCGCCAGATCTATGTGGGCCACGGCATCAGCACTTCGGTGCAGGACAAGTCCGTGACCTACGCGATCCGTCCGGAAAAACTGCTGGTCACGCCGACCATGCCGACCTGCGAATACAACTGGTCCAGCGGCAAGGTCCACGACATCGCCTACCTGGGCGGGCACTCGGTGTTCTACGTGGAGCTGCCGAGCGGCAAGATCGTCCAGTCCTTCGTCGCCAACGCCGAACGCCGCGGCGCACGTCCGACCTGGGGTGACCAGGTTTACGTGTGGTGGGAAGACGACAGCGGCGTGGTACTTCGCTCATGAACATGCGCAAATTCAAACGTCGCCTCAATCGAATAATTCCCGGTGGCCGTCAACTGGTCATCGGGGTCCCTTTCGTCTGGCTGTTCCTGTTCTTCATGTTGCCGTTCTTCATCGTTCTGAAGATCAGCTTCGCCGAAGCCGACGTGGCCATTCCGCCGTACACCGAGATCTACAGCTACGCCGAGCAGAAGCTGCAAGTGCTGCTCAACCTGGGCAACTACGCGATGCTCGCCGGCGACGAGCTGTACATCTCTGCCTACCTCGGCTCGTTGAAGATGGCGCTGATCAGCACCATCCTCTGCCTCGTGATCGGCTATCCGATGGCCTATGCCATCGCCAGTGCCCGTAAAGAAGTGCAAACGGTGCTGGTGCTGCTGATCATGATGCCGACCTGGACCGCGATCCTGATCCGCGTCTATGCGTGGATGGGCATCCTCAGCAACAACGGCCTGCTCAACGGTTTCCTGATGAGCATGGGCCTGATCAGCGAACCGCTGCAGATCCTCAACACCAACCTGGCGGTTTATATCGGCGTGGTCTATTCGTACCTGCCGTTCATGATCCTGCCGCTGTACGCCAACCTGGTGAAGCATGATCAGAGCCTGCTGGAAGCCGCATCGGACCTGGGTTCGAGCACCTTCAACAGCTTCTGGAAGATCACTATCCCGCTGTCGAAAAACGGCATCATTGCCGGCTGCATGCTGGTGTTCATCCCGGTGGTGGGTGAGTTCGTGATCCCTGAACTGCTCGGCGGCCCGGAAACCCTGATGATCGGTAAAGTGCTCTGGCAAGAGTTCTTCAACAACCGTGACTGGCCGGTGGCGTCCGCCCTGGCGGTGGTGATGCTGGCGATCCTGATCGTGCCGATCATCCTGTTCAACCGCAGTCAGGCCAAGGAAATGGAGGGTAAAGAATGAAGCGCTTCCGTTTCTCGAGTTTCATGCTGGTCGTGGGTCTGCTGTTCATCTACCTGCCGATGCTGATTCTGGTGATCTACTCGTTCAACGCCTCCAAGCTCGTAACGGTGTGGGGCGGCTGGTCGATCAAGTGGTACGTCGGCCTGATGGACAATACGCAGCTGATGGGCTCGGTGGTGCGCTCGCTGGAAATCGCCTGCTACACGGCGATTGCAGCGGTCGCGCTGGGTACGCTCGCCGCGTTCGTGCTGACGCGCATCACCCGCTTCAAGGGCCGCACGCTGTTCGGTGGCCTGGTCACAGCGCCGTTGGTTATGCCTGAGGTGATCACCGGTCTGTCGCTGTTGCTGCTGTTCGTGGCGATGGCGCAGATGATCGGCTGGCCGCAGGAGCGCGGTATCGTGACCATCTGGATCGCTCACACGACGTTCTGTGCGGCGTATGTGGCGGTGGTGGTGTCGGCGCGCTTGCGTGAGCTGGACCTGTCCATCGAAGAGGCGGCCATGGATCTGGGAGCGAAGCCGTGGAAGGTGTTCTTCCTGATCACCATCCCGATGATCGCCCCATCGCTGGCGGCGGGCGGCATGATGTCCTTCGCCCTGTCGCTGGATGACCTGGTGTTGGCCAGCTTCGTCTCGGGCCCGGGTTCCACGACCCTGCCGATGGAAGTGTTCTCGGCGGTACGTCTGGGCGTGAAGCCGGAGATCAACGCCGTGGCCAGCCTGATCCTGTTGGCGGTATCGCTGATGACCTTCCTGGTCTGGTTCTTCGGCCGCCGCGCCGAAGAAGCGCGCAAGCGTGCGATCCAGCAAGCCATCGAAGAAGGCGCTGCCGAGTCCTGGAAACAGCCGGACGTGCGTCGTTCGCAAGCGCCGGAAGCGGCGTAAGGGACTGGCCTCGATCCTGAAGTCAAACGCGATCCAATGTGGGAGCGGGCTTGCTCGCGAATGCGGTGGGTCAGTCAATGCAGATGTCGACT
>NZ_JBSVXG010000201.1:0-10624 GCF_054070595.1 Pseudomonas sp. SDO55104_S430
CAGTATTGCAGAAAAGGGGGTAACCATAGATGTAGGAGCGAGCACGCTCGCGATGGTCGTCAACGATGACGCGGGCTGTCTGGATGCCAGCGGTGCCTGTGCCTCCATCGCGAGCATGCTCGCTCCTACAAAAAGGCAAGGCGTAAACCGTAGATTTTTTTGAATCCTCGATAACAACAAACATGAGGAAGTCGCGACATGAATGAGTCCATCGAACCGTCCCTGAAAATCCCCGCCGTCGGGCTTGTGCAACGCCTGCGCACCTATGAAATCGGCGTCATCCCGCTGCCGGTGTTCCTGGGCATCGCGCTGATCGTCTACCTCTCGGCCCACCTCGGTTTCTTGCCGAAAAACATGATCGGCGGCCTCGCCGTGATCATGACCATGGGCGTGTTTTTCGGCCAAATGGGTTCGCGCCTGCCGGTGCTCAAGGAGATCGGCGGCGGCGCCATTCTGTGCCTGATGCTGCCCTCGATCCTGGTGTTCTACGGCTTCTTCGGCCCGGCCACGATCGACGCCACCAAGATGCTGATGAAAGAAGCCAACTTCCTCTACTTCGTGATCGCAAGCCTGGTGGTCGGCAGCATTCTGGGCATGAGCCGTTTCATCCTGGTCCAGGGCATGTTGCGCATGTTCATCCCGCTGCTGGTGGGCACTCTGGCCGCAGTAGCCAGCGGACTGATCGTCGGCAAACTGGTGGGCTACAGCTTTCACCACACGTTCTTTTTCATCATCGTGCCGATCATCGGTGGCGGGATTGGCGAAGGGATTCTGCCGCTGTCGCTGGCCTATTCGGCGATCCTCGGCGGCACTCCGGATATCTACGTCGCACAACTGGCGCCTGCCGCGGTGGTCGGCAACATCGCCGCGATCATCTGCGCCGGCTACCTGGCTCGCCTGGCCCTCAAACGTCCGGACATCAACGGCGAAGGCTCGCTGATCCGCGCCCGGGCCGAGAACGACAAATTCAAGGTCAAGGAAGACACCGGCTCCGTCGTCGACTTTCGCGTCATGGGCGCCGGCGTGCTGGTGATCTGCGCCTTCTTCGTGCTCGGCGGCCTGCTGGAAAAAGTCGTCGGCATCCCCGGCCCGGTGATGATGATCCTCGCCGCCGTGCTGTTTAAGTACGCTCGCCTGCTGCCGGAGAAACTCGAAAAAGGCGCCAACACCTTCTACAAACTGGTGTCCTCGGCGTTCATATGGCCCGTGATGATCGGCCTGGGCATGCTCTACGTGCCGCTGGACAGCGTGGTGAAAGTGTTCTCGGTGGGCTATGTGCTGGTCTGCGTGTCGGTGGTGGTGTCGATGACGGTTGCCGGTTTTTTCATTGGCAATTTGATGAAGATGTACCCGATCGAATCGGCCATCGTGACCTGCTGCCACAGCGGCTTGGGCGGGACCGGGGATGTGGCGATTCTGTCGGCATCGAACCGCATGTCGCTGATGCCGTTTGCGCAGATCTCGACACGGATTGGCGGGGCTTCGACGGTGATATTGGCGACGTTGTTGTTGAAGGTGTTTGTTTGAGTGTTTGCTGCTGAAAAGGGTGTCTTGGGTACCAATTCCACTCAGTTCATAAGCTGATGAGAACATTGTGGTGAGGGGATTTAGCGAAACGTCGCACCGCCCCGTTGGACTGCGCAGCAGTCCCATTTTTTGGGGCCGCTTCGCAGCCCAACGGGGATAAATCCCCTCACCACAGGTATGGCAGTCAGGGACGACGCACCACCCTCACCTTCCCACTGTTACCACCCCCACAGAAAAACCGCTCGCCACCATCGGACTCCAGCCCCGACACACCAATGCCAACCGGCAGCTTCAGACTCTCCAGCACCTCCCCCGTGCGCGAATCGACGCGGCGCAATTCACTCTCCTCCCCCTCCCAGGTCCCATGCCACAGCGCACCCTCAACCCAGGTCACACCGGTGACGAACCGGTTGGATTCCAGCGTGCTCAGAATGGCGCCGCTGTCCGGATCGATCCGGTGGATTTTGCGCTCGCGATACTCGCCCACCCACAACGAACCCTCGGCCCAGGTCAGCCCCGAATCATTGCCGCCACCGGGCGCCGGAATGGTGCTGAGGACCTTGCCGGTGTGCGGGTCGATTTTCTGGATGCGGTCTTCGGCGATCTGGAACAGGTGCTTGCCATCGAAGGCGGTGCCGGCGTGGGCGGCGACGTCGATCGAGCGCAACGTGCGGCCACTGTCGGGGTCAAGGGCGGTGAGTTTGTCGGTGGCGGCGAACCAGACCTGCTTTCCGTCCCAGGTCAGGCCGTGCACGGTGTCGACGCCTTCGAAAGGGCCATATTCACAGAGGATTTCAGCGGCTGACTGTTTCATCTTGGTGTTCCTCGAAAGGGGTTGGTGGCGTTCATCCTAGCCACCGGGCAGCGGCACCGGGAGTAACAAGGTCGTCGCGAAACCGGGCACCGGCGGTGTCAGCCAGCGTCGAGCGCGGCCCTGTCCGAACGACTGCACCTTGCCCTGCGTTGCCAGCGAATCGAGGGCTCGCTGCACGTTGCGCTGGCTTTGACCGAGCGCCAGGGCCAGCGCCGAACTCGACCAGGCTTCGCCATCATTGAGCAAGGCGAACAACGCCGCGTACTTCTCCTCGACCGGAGGCGTGAGCAGCACCACGTCAGGGGATGACTGGGGGACCAGGGCAAATCCGCGCTTGGTCGCGGTGATGCCCGCCAGCGGTTTGAGCGCCGCCCGCAGCCGCCCGATTTCGACCCGCAGGCGCGCACGGTGGGATTCATCGCTGAGCTTCAGGCGAAAGGCGCGGGAGATGAGAGTTTCGCGCGGCACATCGTTTGGCCAGGCTTCGGCCAGTGTGCGAGCGAGGGTGAACAGGATCGGGCGCGTCGATAACGACAGCGACATGCCGGCGCCGCGAACGACGTAACGACAGGCGTCCACCACCAGTGACGGCGAGGTGAGCAGCGCTTCTACTTCCTCCAGCGACAACGGTTGTTGCTGCCCCTTCGTCGTCAGATGCGCGGCCGTGCTGTTGAGCAGTTGGACTGCGCTGTCGACTTCCGCCAACAGCGCCGGGATCGCCGATTGCCGGGCAGCGAGCTCGGCCCTGGCCAGCGCCGCATGGGCAGTCTGCGATTGCAGATGACGCATGGCGATCCCGGCCGCCACCAGTTCATGGGTAGCTCTCAGCGCCGGTGGCAAAGTGGCCGGATCGAGTGGCGCGAGTTTTTCCTGCGCCTCATCGAGCTTTCCGATCAACAGCAAACGACGGATATCCAGATAGCGCGCATGGGCAGCGTTCACCCAATCGCCATGCGCCTCCAACGTGACCCGCGCCGCCTCCAACGCCGCCACGGGCCAGCCCAGATCCCGCGAAGCCAACGCGATCTCCGCCTCGGCCACCACACACCGCGCCCGCGCCACCACCTCCTTCGCCCCGAACGCCCTCGCCGCCCGCCGCACCAGCACCCGGGCCCGCGCCAGATCGCCCAACTGCGCCATGGCAATCCCGCGCAACGCCAACGCCGGCGCATCCTCACGCAACGCCACCCGATCCAGCGCCCCCAACGGATCCCCCGCCGCCAGCGCCTGAGCGGCGGCAGTGATCAGCGAGTCCATTGCAGTCCTGCCATGGGGGCTCTCCGGTGGTGGTTGGGTGTTGTTGAGTCTATATCAGGGAATTTGTTGTGCCTGCCGAGACGCCTTCGCGGGCAAGCCTTGCTCCTACTGGTGCCGTGTTGTTCGCATTTTCCATATACGACACAAAACCTGTAGGAGCGAGGCTTGCCCGCGAAGGTGGTAAACGATAACGCCTTACTTGGACCGAATCACAATGGTAGAAGCGATCATGTCCCCCAACCGCTTGCGTGACCCGAAGAAGATAAACACCCAGTCAAAGACACTGAGAAACGGCGTGGTGATATTGCGCATGAAGGACTGATAGAGATTGCAATTAAGATAACTACGCTCATCAATCACCGACATACCCAACAGCTTTTTACCCAGGCTCTGACCGTTGGGCATGGCGTCGGAAAAGAGGTAATACGCGGCGGCGGAACCAAGTGCCAGAAGACCGACTGCGGTTGGCGGGAGGGCTAGAAATTCGGCGACCCGGCCGATGAAGATGAACAGGAAAAGGGTGACCATCGAGTCAATCATTTGGCCGCCCCAGCGGCGGCCGAGGCCGGCGAGGTTGTTGGTTTTTTTGTAATAATCTTGTGTGCTGACAGCCATACCACGATGACCCCATTGGTAAAAATCCTACTAGACAGGCTTTAAGCAAGTACACACTTGAAATCGCCATTTTTTACATACAAAACCGCCCTCTTACACTAAATACGCTCATTAAAAAAATTCACAACATCTTCGAGCGCGATCTCCCACTCCGAAATTTTCACCCCTTCCTCATTAATAGTTTCTCGCCCACCGAAATAATCATTAACTCGCTCAGAATCAAACACACTATCAATTTCATCCATGAACAATACTTTGTTTTGCACAAAAACCTTACCCACCTCAAAGTACAACACCCAGGCAAATATAAAATTCGCCGCCAATGGATCACGCATAGATACGATGAGTGCCGAGTGGCTTTTATTAGCATATCCTTCGTCAAAAGACTGCCTCCAACTTTTCACATATTGCTCTTTCTTCCAGTACGAAGCAGGTGCATAAAACCGCTCTACCGACCCAGACAGCTCGATAAAACCCTCAAGAACATTTTCCCCACTTTGTTTTATTTCTTCATCATTCAGCGAAATATTGAATCTCATTATTTTTTCACCCAATTTAGATTTTCGTCATACGTTCCAAGCCGGTTCCCTTTTTTATCGAACACCTTCCATCCATTGCTTACATTATGCCCATCTACATCAGGAGTAATGTACTGCTTTCCATTATAAAAAACGCTTTGTCCATGCGAGTCAAAGGGCGCTTTTTGCGGCGGAATACGCAAATTGTAGCCAAGGTCCGCTGCTGCTTCCTTTAAACTGGCACCTTTCGATTGACCAGCGTTCCCTCTGCCTCCAAATACTCCTATAGCTGCGGCCGATGTCAGCTCCAACAGGTTAGAAGCTTTCTCTTGAGCAGTAAGTTTCCTACCTGCCGCACGATCCATCCATTCCGTTTGGCTATTCCATGTATCAAGTTGAGCTTGTTGCTTCGGAGTTAGCCAGCCTTCCTTGATATATTTTGCGGTCGCAAGCTGATCATCTGTGACAAACAGTCCACCCCATTTGTCCAGACCCTGCGAAGGTATGGCCACATGAGATGGATCTCCTGCCAACAATCCATACATGTCATACGAAATAGTGTGCTTAAAAAGATCCAACAGCTCCCGCGCGACTGGATCGTCCATAACAATACTGTTGGACTTGATCCCTTCAACGCATTCGGGCGACTTACAGGCGTCGATCTGCGCAGACCTTTGCGCTGAAAGCTTCTCATATCGAGCTATCACTTCGCGCACTTTCGCTTCACTGCAACTTTTAGTGGCCTTACAGTCATTTAATTCATTGAGCAGCTTTTGAGCAGTAGGATGATCCAAGCTATTAAATTTTGTTGCCTGTTCCGCAACCCACGCTGCGACAGCCTGATCTTTGTCAGAACCGCCTGCTGCCGCAGTAACCGTCAACCCAATTAGTTGAGATGTCATTGCCAACAACTGGTCATGGGAGTTATTAGCAAAGACCTTATCTCCCACCAAGGATACGAAAGTTTCGTTCGCTCCCGCAGCCAACGCCCCAGTCCTAAAATCTCCACCAGCTAGCTCAGCTATAAGCCCACCTACCAGCGCATGCGCACCAACTTTTGCGGAAAGCCCCGAAAACTCCAGTTGCGTTCCAAGCTTGTTATAGATTCCAGCAGACAGTACATCTGCGGCTGAACTAATCGCCATTTGGGCCAGGTTGTCTTTCAGGCTTCCGCCATTTATGGCCGTATTGGCAACCGCATTGAAGCTATTTCCCGCCAAGGTATAGCTGGCAAACTTGGTAAAACCATCCAGCTGTCCAAGATCAAAGCCATGCGTTGCCTTGGCCACATCTGCTGGCGCAACGCCAAATGCTTTATCAAGAACTCCGGCGGCAAAGCCGGCTGCCAAAGCAGTAATCAAATAACCTTTCATGCTTTCGGGCGACGTAACGTCTTTTAGGGCTGCCCCCAAGTCGCCTTTATTATTGATGGTGCTGATAACAGTCTGAGAGATAACCCCTGACATTGTTGCCACAGCGGCTGCGCTCGCAGCACTGGCAATCGCGGCCGCGGTAGTACTACTAAATCCTGCCGCTAGAGCCGCACTTTGGGCAGTGCCTCCCGCTGAAAGCCCTAGCGCTCCAGCGGTACCACTACCTGCTGTCAGCACGGTGATGACAATGATGATTGCCAGCATCGCTCCCTGACCAAGACCTGAATGGCTGTAGCTGTAGGAGTCGTGGGTTTCTTTGATCAGGCGCCAATCAACATCCCCCCGCGCCTCAGCTTCCTTCAACCAAGCCAATTGCGGATCAGCCTGCACCATCGCATCAATGGTCTCGCTCACCGACTTCTGGTCGATCTGCTTGATATCGATGTTCAGCCCATCAACAGCTTTGATTGCCAATTGGCCTTGAGCAACAAGCTCACTCTGCCGCAACGTCTCATCAGTACTCCCCTTCCCCTTGGCACTGACCCAAGCCAGGCTATTACTACTCTTCTCATGACTCTCCTGATGCAGGTCCTTCACCGCCTCAAAAGTAATACTCCCGCCACTCTCCAGCGTCAGATCACCACCGCTATTGAGCTTCGCCACCTGATACCGCTGATCACCACCACTGACCAACGTCAGATCCCCGCCGGTGGAGATCTCACTGCCGACATGCGTCACCTGGGTAACTTCGTCCCGCCGGCTTTCCTTCTGCCCAAAACTCCCCTTCTTCTTTTTCTCGTACAACGAATAGTCCGTGTCCTGCGCCGCCAGCAACTCGATGTTGTTGCCCGCCACCAGATAAGCCTCGTCGCCCGCAGTAATGCGGCTGGAGATCAACGCCAGGTCATTACCGGCGCTCACCGCCACGTCGCCGCCAGCCGTGATGGTGCTGGCAACCTGTTTGACGTGGTCTTCCTGGGCGGTGACCTTTTTGGACTTGTAGTAGGAATGGCTTTCGTCGGCGCCGGAGGCGATGGTGACGTCGCCTTGGGCAGCGAGGCCGATGTTGCGTTTGGCGTCCAGATCGCTGGCGATGAGGCTGAGGTCGCGGCCGGCGCTCAGGGTGATGTCGCGACCGGCGTCCACGCTGGAGCCGAACTGGGTCACCGAACTTTGCTGCCTGCCGCCGGAGTCGGCGCTTTGTTGCTCGGTGGACGCGATGCTGATGTCGCGACCGGCCTGGATGTCGGTATCGCGGCCGCTGGTGATCACGCTGCCCTTGTTCAGCACGTCCCTGCCCGCGTTGATGGTCAGGTCGTTCGCCGCTTCGATACGTGCGGCGCTGTCCAGGTAGTCGCGTTGCTGGCTGTAGCCCTTGTTGGTGAAGTCCGAGCTGGTGACGCTGCGCTCGTTGATGACATCGCCTTTGACCGCCGTCAGGGTTACATCACGACCGGCGATAACGCCGCCGGCGGTGTTGACGATGTTGTTCCCTGCCATCAGGTCGAGACGGTTTCCGGCTTCGATCAGCCCTGTGTTGGTGAGGTCCTGTACGGCAGACGCCGCCAGGTTCAGTGATAGGAAATACCCGGCAGCAAAAGCTGCAGGGAGAGTTGGCTTTTAACCTTGACTTGAGACCGGCTAATGGGTGTCCCCTTTTCTGGTCCCCTTTTCTGTATCGCACCATCAAATCACGGAGACTGGAGTCACACCAAACTTAGTAGTCAACACGTAAGACTCTAAACCATTTGAATCTGGAACAATTACCAGAGACCCGACACCCGCAAAATCAAGTGTCAATACCCCTCCTTCATCGTAGGCGCTATCAACTTTATGATTTAAGAAATCAAAAACCAGCGAAGCAGTTGCAACTTCTTCGCCATGCCCCCATCGCTCACTGCCTTTACTATCGCATTTAAAAGGACACTGAATTAACACGGACACTCCATTTCCGAAAATCAGAACCTGCGAACCTACACCAACAGTCACGCCTGTCAGCACGGCTGACCTCAACTCTTCCATCTCCGACTCATTAATCATACTTTCCTCTCACCGCTCAGGCGGTACGGTATTGGGTGGTAGCGGTACATGTGTGTCTCCCCTTGGACCAGTTCCACCGGTCGCCGGGTTTGTGGGCTGTCCATTTTTCACCGATATCCAGTAACCATTCTCCAAACCGGGAACAGGTGTTGAACCTGAAGGCATCAACCGAATATATGTGCTGCCTGGAGCACTCGGGTCGGAGCCAAGTGGATAATAGATCGTGCTACCTGGCGTTTTACCCGGACGGCTTACCCAGTCCGCGGGAATAACCGGCCCTTGGGGAGGATTCGACAGAGGTTGCAACTTTGGAGGAACTTTAGGCCCCGCGCTAGTGGCACCTAACTCTTTTACACCACGCAAATATTCAACAGCTTTCCCCACCTGCGCCAGCCCCGCCGGCGTCGAGGCTCCCGGCGGCCGGGGTTTGCTGCCTAATGGACCCTCTACCGCCGCGACACCGGTGCCTAACAACCCGAACCGGTCCATTGAAGGACCCCAGTCGGTGATTTGTCCGGCCAGATGTTCCGCCGCCGCGACAGTCCGCTCAATCAAAACGGTCTTGTAAGTTTGGCAGGTGGTGGTCTCACAAACCATCGCCAGCAAAGGCTCCAGCGAGTCGATCACTCGAGGCAGCATGTCTTTGGCGCCAAGGGCTCCGCTGACGTCCATGGCGGCTCGAGTAAGCTCTAGGCTTTCCTGGTTGTACTCCTTCTCCCACTTGTCCTTCTGGCAACTCTCATCCTTACCGCACCCGGCCATGTCCTTGGCGAGCGCGTCAATGTCCTTGTGCTCAAGGTAGTTGTACTGCGTTGCATTTTGCGCTACCCAAGAGCCCAACTGCAGGCTTTCACCGTCGACGCCGCTCTGCGTAGCCGCGGCGAGCATACCGACCAATTGCGAACTCATGGTCAGCAGATTTTCATCACCACCAACCCAGATATCGAGTTGCTGGACTAAGGCTTCATTGGCGCCTGCCGCCAGTGCCCCGGTCTTGAAGTCGCCACCGCTAATTTGGGTCAACAGCCCGCCGACCACGGCATGAATCATGATCTTCTGGACGCTGCCGTCGGCATAAACGCCTTTGGTGTAATCACCCACGGCATTAAAACTGGCAGCTGCTAACGTATTAAAAAGGGTGCTCTGCAGCGCGTTACCCAGATCACCGCTCTGCCCCATAATCCTGCCCAAGGCTGCAGAGGTGCCGTTTTGCAAGCCTTGGTTGGCAGCGAACTGACCAATTCCTTTCCAAGTACTGAGATTGGTGGTGATCTTTCCTGTCACAGGGTCAGTGGTAGTACCGGTCCAGTCATTGAAATAGGCAGCGGTCATGCCCGCCGTGATACCGGTAATGACATATCCCTTGAGGGCATCACTGGAGGTGACGTCTTTTAGAACAGCACCGAGATTGCCTTTGTTGTTGATCGTACTCACCGTGGCGGAACCGGCCGCTGAAGTCGCCACCGCAGTCAGCGCCACGTTGGCCCAGCCGGCTCCAGTTGCAACGCCAGCAGCGGAAGTGCCAGCTGCTGCCATGGCGGTGCCAGAGCCCGCACCAGCCCCTGCAACCGAGCCTAACGCAGCGCTCGCTGCACCGGCCGTTAAAGCAGCAACGACAATCATGATCGCCAGCACCGCCCCCTGACCTAACCCCGAGTGGCTGTACTTAAAGCTTTCGTGGACCTCCTGCACCCTGCGCCAGTCCACATCACCGCGCTTTTCGGCATCCTTCAACCAAGCCAATTGCGGATCAGCCTGCACCATCGCATCAATGGTCTCGCTCACCGACTTCTGGTTGATCTGCTTGATATCGATGTTCAGCCCATCAACAGCTTTGAATGCTAATTGGCCTTGAGCGACAAGTTCGCTCTGCCGCAATGTTTCATCGGTACTGCCCTTACCCGACATCGACGTCCAGGCCAGGCTATTACTACTCTTCTCATGACTCTCCTGATGCAGGTCCTTCACCGCCTCAAAAGTAATACTCCCGCCACTCTCCAGCGTCAGATCACCACCACTATCAAGCTTCGCCACCTGATACCGCTGATCCCCACCACTGACCAACGTCAGGTCGCCCCCCGTGGAGATCTCACTGCCGACATGCGTCACCTGGGTTACTTCATCCCGCCGGCTTTCCTTCTGCCCAAAACTCCCCTTCTTCTTTTTCTCGTACAGCGAATAGTCCGTGTCCTGCGCCGCCAGCAACTCGATGTTGTTGCCCGCCACCAGATAAGCCTCGTCGCCCGCAGTAATGCGGCTGGAGATCAACGCCAGGTCATTACCGGCGCTCACCGCCACATCGCCGCCAGCCGTAATGGTGCTGGCGACCTGTTTGACGTGGTCTTCCTGGGCGGTGACTTTTTTGGACTTGTAGTAGGAATGGCTTTCGTCCGCGCCGGAGGCGATGGTGACGTCGCCTTGGGCGGCGAGGCCGATGTTGCGTTTGGCGTCCAGATCGCTGGCGATGAGGCTGAGGTCGC
>NZ_JBSVXG010000202.1:0-10542 GCF_054070595.1 Pseudomonas sp. SDO55104_S430
ATGTCGACTGACACGATGCCTTCGCGAGCAAGCCCGCTCCCACATTGGCTCCGTGTTCACATTACTTAAGCGGGGTTGCGGCAAACTCCTGCAACCGCGGATAAAACAACCGGAAATCCTCGCTCAACGGCTCATACAACCCGCGCAATTCCTGCATCGCGAACGCCAGTTCCTCAGGCTTGGTCAGGCGGCGTGAAATCCCTCGCAGCACCTGTTCCAGCACCTCGAATTCCTGATACGAACCCAACCAGTCATTGGCCACCATGTGCGGCGCAATCCGCGCCAGGCGTTCGGGCAATTGCTGCTGGCTGGACAGCACCCGGTACACGTCCGAGGTGAATTGCTCCAGTGGCCGGTCGGCGTACAGCCTCCAGTCCCGGGCCAGGCAATGGTCGAAAAACACATCGAGGACGATCCCGGCATAACGCCGGCGCGTCAGGGAAAAGCGCGACAGCGAGGCGTCCACCAGCGGATGGCGGTCGGTGAACACGTCGATGCTGCGATGCAGCTGGATGGCCGTTTCGATCTCCGGTTCGAACTGCCCCTGCAGCCTCCCTTTGACGAAATCGCCATACAGACTGCCGAGCAATTGACCGGGGCGCTGGCCTCCGAGGTGAAGATGTGCGAGATAGTTCATGGGCGCAGCTTAGCACTGCGGCCTTGCACTATGAAAAGCCGTGTATCGTTATAACCCGATATAACGAATTACGCAGTCTTCAGATCAAAACCATATTGGCGTATCGCGATGGAGCGATTTATATTTCGTTCCATCGCGATATAACGTTTTACCCATATCGAGCCCCCGACCATGAACCTTGACATCGACGAAATAATAAAAGCCCTGGCGCATCCAGTACGCAGGGACATCCTGCACTGGCTCAAAGACCCGGACGTCGAATTCCCGGATCAGAGCCACAGCAATGAGCACGGCGTTTGCGCCGGGCAAATCGATCAACGTTGCGAGCTGTCGCAGTCCACCGTGTCCGCACACCTGGCAACCCTGCAGCGCGCCGGCCTGATCAGCAGCCGCAAAGTCGGCCAATGGCACTTTTTCAAACGCAACGAGGACACCATCCAGGAGTTCCTCCGCATCTTCAGCAAAGAGCTCTGACCCTTTACGTCAGTCGGCCATAAGGAATCAAACAATGCCCCTCCCGCTACTCATACTGGCCTTGAGCGCCTTCGCCATCGGCACCACCGAGTTCGTCATCATGGGCCTGTTGCCCAATGTGGCGGCCGATCTCGGCGTGTCGATCCCCGGTGCCGGCTGGCTGGTGACCGGTTACGCCCTGGGCGTGGCCATTGGTGCGCCATTCATGGCGCTGGCCACCGCCCGGCTGCCGCGCAAGGCCGCTCTGGTGGCGTTGATGGGCATCTTCATTGTCGGCAACCTGCTCTGTGCGGTGGCCAGTGACTACAACGTCCTGATGTTCGCCCGAGTGGTGACGGCCCTGTGCCACGGTGCGTTCTTCGGTATCGGTTCGGTGGTGGCTGCAAGCCTGGTGCCGGCCAACAAGCGCGCCTCGGCCGTGGCCCTGATGTTCACCGGCCTGACGCTCGCCAACGTGCTGGGCGTGCCGCTTGGCACCGCCCTCGGCCAGCAGGCCGGCTGGCGCTCGACCTTCTGGGCAGTGACGGTGATTGGCGTGATCGCGCTGATCGGCCTGATTCGCTTCCTGCCAGCCAAGCGTGATGAAGAAAAACTCGACATGCGCGCCGAACTGCGTGCTCTGAAAGGTGCCGGTATCTGGCTGTCCCTGAGCATGACCGCGATGTTCGCCGCGTCCGTGTTCACTCTGTTCACCTACGTCGCGCCGCTGTTGGGCGAAGTCACCGGCGTCTCGCCTCGCGGCGTGACCTGGACCCTGATGCTCATCGGCCTGGGTCTGACCGTCGGCAACATCATTGGCGGCAAGCTGGCTGACAAAGGCCTGGCCGCGACGCTGATCGGCGTATTCATCGCGATGGCGGTGGTGTCCACGGTACTGACCTGGACCAGCGTCGCGCTGATCCCGACCGAAATCACCCTGTTCCTCTGGGCCACCGCCTGTTTCGCCGCCGTGCCTGCCCTGCAGGTCAACGTGGTGACCTACGGCAAGGCCGCCCCGAACCTTGTCTCGACCCTGAACATCGGCGCCTTCAACGTCGGCAACGCCCTGGGCGCCTGGGTCGGCGGCAGCGTCATCGCCCACGGCTTCGGCCTGACCAGCGTGCCCCTGGCGGCAGCGATTCTGGCGGTAATCGCCCTGGTCCTGACCCTGATCACTTTCCGTCAGAGCGGTAATCCCGAGCTGGCTCCTGCTACCAACTGATACCTCACGAGGGTTGTATTCAATGACGACTATTTTCGATCCGATCAAGCTTGGCGACATCGAGTTGGCCAACCGCATCATCATGGCTCCACTGACCCGCTGCCGCGCCGACGAAGGTCGTGTACCCAACGCGCTGATGGCCGAGTACTACGTGCAGCGCGCATCCGCCGGGCTGATCCTCAGCGAAGCCACCTCGGTCACCCCTATGGGCGTCGGCTACCCCGACACCCCGGGCATCTGGTCCAACGACCAGGTACGCGGCTGGACCAACGTCACCAAGGCGATCCACGGCGCGGGCGGCAAGATCTTCCTGCAACTGTGGCACGTGGGCCGTGTATCCCATGAGTCGTACCTGAACGGTGAGAAGCCGGTCGCTCCGAGCGCCATTCAGCCAAAGGGCCACGTCAGCCTGGTTCGCCCGATGGCCGACTACCCGACGCCGCGTGCCCTGGAAACCGCTGAAATCGCCGACATCGTCGATGCCTACCGCGTCGGTGCCGAGAACGCCAAGGCCGCCGGCTTCGACGGCGTGGAAATCCACGGCGCCAACGGCTACCTGCTCGACCAGTTCCTGCAGAGCAGCACCAACCAGCGCACCGACCAGTACGGCGGCTCCCTGGAAAACCGTGCACGCCTGCTGCTGGAAGTGACCGACGCTGCGATCGAAGTCTGGGGTGCCGGCCGTGTCGGCGTACACTTGGCTCCACGTGCCGACTCCCACGACATGGGTGACGACAATCTGGTTGAGACCTTCACCTACGTGGCCCGCGAGCTGGGCAAGCGCGGCATCGCCTTCATTTGCTCGCGCGAAAAAGAAGGTGACGACAGCATCGGTACGCAAATCAAGGAAGCTTTCGGCGGCCCTTACATCGTCAACGAGCGCTTCACCAAGGACAGCGCCAACGCTTCGCTGGCGGCTGGCAAGGCTGACGCCGTGGCGTTCGGCATCCCGTTCATCGCCAACCCGGACCTGCCGGCGCGCCTGAAAGCCGACGCCCCGCTCAACGAGCCACGTCCGGAACTGTTCTACGGCAAGGGCCCGGTCGGCTACATCGACTACCCGACGCTGTAAGCCTCGCCCCGTAAAAGCAAAAGCCCCGACTCGAGAGAGCCGGGGCTTTTTGTTTGCTATCGAAGGTGGTGATAAACCTGTAGGAGCGAGTTTACTCGCGATGGAGGACCAGACAGCGCGGGGTGCCAGGCTGCCAGCGTTATCGTTAACGACCATCGCGAGCATGCTCGCTCCTACAGGCGGCAACACAAAATCCCTACAAAATACCGAGCCTGAAAACTACAAACGCACCGAGCGTGCGTATATAAAAGCACCCCACTGCCCTGAACCTGGTGAAGATCTGTTCATCTACTGATTCAACGATTGACACCCGCGAAGCCGATTACGCATGTTGTTTCACTTTCGCAGGCTGGGGCTCAGACTCAGCATGTCGATCGCGGTATCGACCCAGCGCTCGGCCTCGGTGTGCAGCTCGAAGCTTTCCGGGGCCAGCAGCCACTGGTACAGCAGGCCATCGATGTAGGCGTGAATGGCGATGGCCGCTCGGGCGGTGTCGAGGTCTTCCGGCAACTGCCCGCGATTCACGGCATTGCGCAGGGTCAGGCCGATGCGCATGTTGCAATCGAGACTGGCGGTCTGGCGCTGCTGGCGCAGGTCGCACATTTCATCGGTGAACTCGCACTTGTGAAACAGGATTTCGTTGATGCGCCGGGTCTTTGGGTCCAGCGCAACTTCGTGAAACAAATGAATGAGCAGGCGGCGCATGCAGCCCAGAGGGTCGAGTTCGTCCTCGCTCTCGGCAGCCTTGGCCAGTTCATCCAGAGGCTCATGCAGGCTGTCGAGCATGGCCTGCACCAGATCGGCCTTGTTGCTGAAATGCCAATAGATGGCGCCGCGGGTGACTCCGGCCAGGGTCGCGATGTCCGCCAGCGTGGTACGGGCCACGCCCCGCTCGTAAAAGGCTTTTTCGGCCGCTTCGAGTATCTGGTTGCGGGTTTCTTGAGCTTCCTCTTTGGTGCGACGGACCATGGCAGTACAACCTCAATCAGGGTGCTTCAGCGATGTCTGAATATCAGCTGAATAAAAGTGGGGCGAGCGTTCTGGGGTCCCGTCCCCGGGCCTACAATTCGAACCTTGCGGCGGCCTCTGTAAGGGCGAGGATACACAGTCAAGGTATTTACAAACAGTCACGAATGTAAGTATATTCCTTAGCAAGCTACTTATCCACCCGGCATCCATTTTTAAACCTTCCATCTTTTCTTGTGCGTTGCCCAACGCGCCTGACCCGAGGATTTTCATGCAATTCAAGCCAGCTCTTACCGCTCTGGTCGCCGCCGTCGCCCTGGCATCGCTGCTCAGCGGATGCAAAAAGGAAGAAGCAGCGCCGGCCGCACCACCGCCTCAGGTCGGCGTCGTCACCCTGCAACCGCAATCCTTCACCCTGACCTCCGAATTGCCGGGCCGCACCAGCGCGTTCCGCATCGCTGAAGTGCGTCCGCAGGTCAACGGCATCATTCTCAAGCGCCTGTTCAAGGAAGGCGGTGATGTCAAGGAAGGCCAGCAGCTGTACCAGATCGATCCGGCTGTCTATGAAGCTACGCTCAAAAGTGCCGAAGCCAACCTGCGCTCGACCAAATCGATCTCCGACCGCTACAAGCAACTGGTCGACGAACAGGCCGTGAGCCGCCAGGAATACGACACCGCCCTGTCCAACCGCCTGCAGTCGGAAGCCTCGCTGCAATCGGCGCAGATCAATGTGCGCTACACCAAGGTCTACGCGCCGTTGACCGGTCGCATCGGTCGCTCTTCGGTAACCGAAGGCGCGCTGGTCAGCAACGGTCAGACCGAAGCGATGGCCGTGATTCAGCAACTGGACCCGATCTACGTCGATGTGACGCAATCCTCGGTCGAACTGCTGCAACTGCGTCGTGAACTGGAAAGTGGCCGCCTGCAAAAGGCCGGCGACAACTCCGCCAAGGTCAAGCTGACCCTGGAAGACGGCAGCCAGTACAAACTGGAAGGCAAACTGGAATTCTCCGAAGTCTCGGTCGACCAGACCACCGGCTCCGTGACCCTGCGTGCGGTGTTCCCCAACCCTGATCACACCCTGTTGCCGGGCATGTTCGTCCACGCCCAGTTGCAGGCCGGCGTGAACAGCGCAGCGATTCTGGCGCCACAGCAAGGCGTGACCCGCGACCTCAAGGGCACTCCGACCGCACTGGTCGTAGGTCCCGACAACAAGGTCGAACTGCGCCAGCTCAAGGCCAGCCGCACCGTCGGTAACCAGTGGCTGATCGAAGACGGCCTGAAAGCCGGCGATCGTCTGATCACCGAAGGCTTGCAGTTCGTCAAGCCGGGCATCGAGGTCAAGCCGACCGATGCCACCAACGTCAACGCCAAAAACCCGGCCCCCGCCAAGGCAGCTGAGCAGGCTTCCAGCGGCAAAGGGGAGTAAACCATGTCGAAATTTTTTATCGACCGTCCGATTTTCGCCTGGGTAATCGCCCTGGTGATCATGCTGGTCGGGGCACTTTCGATCCTGAAGTTGCCGATCAACCAATACCCGAGCATCGCGCCGCCGGCGATCGCCATCTCTGTGACCTACCCGGGTGCGTCCGCGCAAACCGTGCAGGACACCGTGGTCCAGGTGATCGAGCAGCAGCTCAACGGTATCGACAACCTGCGTTATGTGTCGTCTGAAAGTAACTCCGACGGCACCATGACCATCACCGCGACCTTCGAGCAAGGTACCAACTCCGATACCGCGCAGGTCCAGGTCCAGAACAAGCTGAACCTGGCCACCCCGCTGCTGCCGCAAGAAGTGCAGCAACAGGGTATCCGCGTGACCAAGGCAGTGAAGAACTTCCTGCTGGTGATCGGTGTGGTGTCGCGCGACGGCAGCATGACCAAGGACGACCTGTCCAACTACATCGTGTCCAACATGCAGGACCCGATCTCGCGGACAGCCGGTGTCGGTGACTTCCAGGTGTTCGGTTCCCAGTACGCCATGCGTATCTGGCTGGATCCGGCCAAGTTGAACAACTTCAACCTGACCCCGATCGACGTCCGGACCGCGATTGCCGCGCAGAACGTCCAGGTGTCGTCCGGCCAGCTCGGCGGCCTGCCTGCCCTGCCCGGCACTCAACTGAACGCGACGATCATCGGCAAGACCCGCCTGCAGACCGCCGAGCAATTCGAAAAAATCCTGCTCAAGGTCAACAAGGACGGTTCCCAGGTTCGTCTCAAGGATGTCGCGAAAGTCGGCCTGGGTGGCGAGAACTACAGCATCAACGCCCAGTTCAACGGCGCGCCCGCCTCGGGCCTGGCGGTCAAGCTGGCCACCGGTGCCAATGCCCTCGACACGGCGAAAGCCCTGCGCAAGACCATCGACAACCTCAAGCCGTTCTTCCCGCAAGGGATGGAAGTGGTGTTCCCGTACGACACCACGCCGGTGGTGACCGAGTCGATCAAGGGTGTGGTTGAAACCCTGGTCGAAGCCGTCGTACTGGTGTTCCTGGTGATGTTCCTGTTCCTGCAGAACTTCCGCGCCACCGTCATCACCACGATGACCGTGCCGGTGGTATTGCTGGGTACCTTCGGCATCCTCGCGGCCGCCGGTTTCAGCATCAACACCCTGACCATGTTCGGCATGGTGCTGGCCATCGGCTTGCTGGTGGACGACGCCATCGTCGTGGTGGAAAACGTCGAACGGGTGATGAGCGAAGAAGGTTTGTCACCCAAGGAAGCCACGAAAAAATCCATGGGCCAGATTCAGGGCGCCCTGGTGGGTATTGCCCTGGTGCTTTCGGCGGTACTGCTGCCGATGGCGTTTTTCGGTGGTTCCACCGGTGTGATCTATAAGCAGTTCTCGATCACGATCGTCTCGGCAATGGCCTTGTCGGTACTGGTTGCACTGATCTTCACCCCGGCATTGTGCGCCACCATGCTCAAGCCGGTTGCCAAGGGTGACCATGGCACGTCCAAGCGTGGTTTTTTCGGCTGGTTCAACCGCAACTTCGATCGCAGCGTGGAAAGCTACGAGCGTGGCGTCGGCAATATCCTGCGTCACAAGGCGCCGTATCTGCTGGTCTACGTGATCATTTTCATCGGCATGATCTGGCTGTTCATGCGCATTCCGTCCTCGTTCCTTCCGGAAGAAGACCAAGGCGTATTGTTTGCCCAGGTGCAGACGCCGGCCGGTTCGACGTCCCAGCGTACCCAAGTGGTCGTGGACCAGATGCGTGAATACCTGCTGCGTCCTGGCAAGGACGGTGGTGAAGGCGATGCGGTGAACTCGGTATTTACCGTGACAGGCTTCAACTTCGCCGGTCGTGGCCAAAGTTCGGGTATGGCATTCATCATGCTCAAGCCCTGGGAAGAACGTAACGCTGATAACAGCGTGTTCAAGGTCGCCGCCCGTGCCCAGCAGCACTTCTTCACCTTCCGTGATGCGATGGTGTTCGCCTTCGCCCCGCCGGCGGTACTGGAGTTGGGTAACGCCACCGGTTTCGACGTGTTCCTGCAGGACCGTGCAGGTCTGGGTCATGAGAAGCTGATGGAAGCGCGCAACCAGTTCCTGGGCATGGCCGCGCAAAGCAAGGTGCTGGCCCAAGTGCGTCCAAACGGACTGAACGATGAGCCGCAGTACCAATTGGAGATCGATGACGAGAAGGCCAGTGCCCTGGGCATTACCATCGCCGACATCAACAGCACCCTGTCGATCGCGCTGGGCAGTAGTTACGTCAACGACTTCATCGACCGTGGTCGGGTGAAGAAGGTGTACGTTCAAGGCCAGCCGGACTCGCGTATGAGCCCTGAAGATCTGCAGAAGTGGTATGTGCGCAACAGCACAGGAACCATGGTGCCGTTCTCGGCGTTCGCCAAGGGTGAATGGATTTACGGCTCGCCCAAGCTGTCGCGCTACAACGGTGTGGAAGCGGTAGAAGTCCTCGGTGCTCCGGCTCCAGGTTATTCCACTGGTGAGGCCATGGCCGAAGTCGAAGCCATTGCCAAGAAACTGCCGGCCGGCGTCGGTATTTCCTGGACCGGTCTGTCCTATGAAGAACGCCTGGCAGGTTCTCAGGCACCGGCGCTGTTTGCCCTTTCGCTGTTGATGGTGTTCCTGTGTCTGGCGGCGCTGTACGAAAGCTGGTCGATTCCGATTGCCGTAGTACTCGTGGTGCCATTGGGGATCATCGGTGCGCTGATGGCTACCAGCCTGCGCGGCTTGTCCAACGACGTGTACTTCCTGGTGGGGCTGTTGACGACCATTGGTCTGGCGGCGAAAAACGCCATCCTGATCGTCGAATTCGCCAAGGAACTGCATGAACAAGGCAAGAGCCTGACCGATGCCGCAATCGAAGCCTGTCGCATGCGTCTGCGTCCAATCATCATGACCTCGCTGGCGTTCATCCTCGGCGTTGTTCCGCTGGCGATTTCCACCGGTGCAGGCTCGGGCAGCCAACATGCGATCGGTACCGTGGTAATTGGCGGTATGATCACCGCCACCGTACTGGCGATCTTCTGGGTCCCACTGTTCTTCGTCGCCGTATCGTCCATGGGCCAGCGCAAAATCGCCGACCAGGACGATGCCATCGAACCTTCTAAAGAGGCTGGCCAATGAGCAAGTCGCTACTCTCCATCGCTGTCGCCGCCTTCGTGCTGAGCGGTTGCTCGCTGATCCCCGATTATCAGCAGCCGCAAGCACCGGTGGCCGATCAATACCCGCAGGGCCCGGCGTATTCGCCGGCCCAGGCGCCTGCACAGGCTGCCGCGGAGCAAGGCTGGAAGCAGTTTTTCCATGATCCGGCGCTGCAGCAACTGATCCAGGTCGCTCTGGAAAACAACCGCGACCTGCGTGTCGCGGCGCTGAACATCGATGCCTTCGCCGCGCAGTACCGCATCCAGCGTGCCGACCTGTACCCGGCCATTTCGGCCAATGGCACCGGCAGCCGCCAGCGTGTTCCGGCCAATGCTTCGCAAACCGGTGAAGCAGGCATCACCAGTTCCTACTCGGCTACCGTGGGTATCAGCGCTTACGAACTGGACCTCTTCGGTCGGGTTCGCAGCCTGAGCGAAGAAGCCCTGCAGAAATACTTCGCCACCGAAGAAGGCCGCCGCAGCACCCAGATCAGCCTGGTGGCCAGCGTGGCCAACGCCTACCTGACCTGGCAGGCCGACAAGGAACTGCTGAAGTTGACCCAAGACACGCTTGCCGCGTTCGAGGAGAGCTACAAGCTCACTGCCCGCAGCAACGAAGTGGGCGTCGCCTCGGCCCTGGACCTGGCGCAGTCGCGTACCTCGGTGGAAAACGCCCGGGCGCAACTGGCCCGCTACACCCGTCAGGTCGCCCAGGATGAAAACAGCCTGGTGCTGCTGCTCGGCACCGGCATTCCGGCCAACCTGCAAGCGGCCAAACCGCTCAACGATGACTTGCTGAGCGAAGTACCGGCGGGCCTGCCGTCGGACTTGCTGCAGCGTCGTCCGGACATCCTGCAGGCCGAGTACAACCTCAAGGCCGCCAATGCCAACATCGGCGCGGCGCGGGCTGCGTTCTTCCCGAGCATCAGCCTGACCGCCAACGCCGGCACCCTGAGCCCGGACCTGTCCGGCCTGTTCAAGGGCGGTTCGGGCACCTGGCTGTTCCAGCCGCAGATCAACCTGCCGATCTTCAACGCCGGCAGCCTGCGCGCCAGCCTGGATTACTCGAAGATCCAGAAGGACATCGGCGTGGCGAACTACGAGAAGTCCATCCAGACGGCCTTCCAGGAAGTCGCCGACGGCCTGGCCGCCCGCGAGACCTACACCCATCAGTTGCAGGCGCAGCGTGATTTCGTCAGCGCCAACCAGGACTACTACCGCCTGGCCGAGCGTCGCTACCGCATCGGTGTCGACAGCAACCTGACCTTCCTCGATGCCCAGCGTCAGCTGTTCAGTGCCCAACAGGCATTGATCACCGACCGTCTGGCGCAACTGGTCAGCGCAGTGAACCTGTACAAGGCGCTGGGTGGTGGCTGGAATGAACAGACGGCGAAGAACGAGCCGTTGAAGGAAGAAGCGCCGAAGATGCGGTTGTTCTGATAGCGCTGTGAACAAAGAGAGCCCACCTGATCAGGTGGGCTTTTTTTTGCTCGAAGGAATGGTTGTTGTCTGTTCCGGCTCTATCGCGAGCAGGCTCGCTCCCACAGAAGAAACGCATTCCAATTGTGGGAGCGAGCC
>NZ_JBSVXG010000203.1:0-10371 GCF_054070595.1 Pseudomonas sp. SDO55104_S430
GGTGATCCTGTAGGAGCGAGGCTTGCCCGCGAAGAGGCCGGTTCAGGCGCTAGATACGGAAGCTATCGACCAACTGCTTCAACCGCACCGCCTGCTGCTCAAGTTCGGCACACGCCCGCAGTGTCGATTGCAGATTCTCCACCCCTTCCTGGTTCAGCGTATTGATTTCGGTGATGTCGACATTGATCGACTCCACCACCGCCGTCTGTTCCTCGGTCGCGGTGGCCACGGACTGGTTCATCCCGTCGATCTCGCCGATACGCCGGGTCACGCTGCCCAAGCGTTCGCCGGCCAGGTTGGCGATTTCCACGCTGTCCTGGCTGTGGCGCTGGCTGTCGTTCATGGTGCTGACCGATTCCCGGGCGCCGACCTGCAACTCCTCGATCATGCTCTGCACCTGCCGCGCCGATTCCTGGGTGCGGTGCGCCAGGTTGCGCACTTCATCGGCGACCACGGCAAACCCGCGCCCGGCTTCACCAGCCCGTGCCGCTTCAATGGCAGCGTTGAGCGCCAGCAGATTGGTTTGCTCGGAGATGCTGGTGATCACGTCGAGAATTTGCCCGATGTTCACGGTCTTGCTGTTGAGCGCTTCAATGTGGGTACTCGAGGCGTCGAGCAGGTTCGACAGCTGATCCATCGCGGCAATGCTGCGCTGCACCACCTGTTGACCATCCTCGGCCAGGTTGCGGGCATCGCTGGCCTGGGTCGAGGCTTGCGCGGCGTTGTGCGCAATTTCCTGGGCCGCGGCGCCGAGTTCATTGATGGCGGCAACGACACTACTGGTGCGCGAGGCTTGCTGGTCGCAATTGTCCATCGACGAGTTGGAAGCGGCGACCACCCGCAGCGCGACCTCGTTGACGTGCGCGGTGGCGGAAGACACTTCGCGAATCGATCCATGAATACGCTCGACGAACCGGTTGAATGCTTTGCCCAGCAGGCCGAATTCGTCGTTGTTCTGGATCGTCAGGCGCTTGGTCAGGTCGCCTTCACCGTTGGCGATGTCTTCCATGGCCCGGGTCATGACTTGCAGCGGCTGGATCAGGATGCGGATCAACAGGCCCAGCAAGGCAATGATGATCCCGGCGGCGATGACCGTGGCCACCACCGCCGACGCGCGAAATTCGCTGAGCTTCGAGAAGGCCTTGTCCTTGTCCACCGACAGTCCGATGTACCAGTTCACCGAAGACAGCCCATCGATTGGGCTGAATGTGACGATCTGGGTTTTGCCATCGACCTCGGTTTCACTGAAGTCGCTGCTGACCCTCGGGGTGTTTTTCGGGTACGCCTCGGCCAGGGACTTGGTGACCAGATCCTTGTCCGGGTGCACCAGGATCTTGCCGTCGGCGCTGACCAGGAAGGCATGACCCATGCCGCCGAAATCCAGCGCGTTGAGGCTGTCGATGATCATCTGTAGGCTCAGGTCGCCACCGACCACGCCGATGTGCCGGGTCTCATCGAACACGCTCTGGACGATGGAAATCACCAGCTTGCCGGTGGAAATGTCGATGTAAGGCTCGGTCAGCACCGATCCGCTGGTGGTCTGGGCGCTTTTGTACCAGTCCCGTTTACGGGGATCGAAGCCTTCCGGCATGTTCGCGTCCGGGCGGATGGTGAAAAAACCATCGCTGTTGCCCATGAACACGGCGACAAAAGCCGTGGTCATCGCCTTCTGTTCAAACAGATCGGTGATGTTTGCAAACGTCGGGTTGAGTGCGATGTTTTGTGCGAGGTTTTCAACCAGCAGGCTGCGACCGTTCAGCCAGGTCTGGATGTTGTTGGCAGTTACACTGCCCATTTCCTGAAGGTAATTATCGAGGTTGTTGCGGATCGCATTACGTTGCATCGAGTCGTTGTACAACGTGAATGCGGTGAAGGCGAGAGTGACGATGAGGGCGGCGGCAAGCAGGATCTTATGGCTGAAGCGCATATTTTTATTCATGGCTTGGGTTTTCCAATAAGGTCTTAATGCCCTCGGCGTGCTTTATTAAAGGAACGCCGTGGGCGGCGTTGAATCAGGTCGGTGTTTGCGCCGTCGCCTTAGCGCAAGACCAACACTGTTCAATCATGGATATCGGCCGCGATCGATCAAAGATTAATCAAGGTGGGCAAAATGCACGATTCAGCGCAACTCGTTATCGGTGCCGATCCTTCGGGGCAGCCGATTTCCCAGGCCATGCGCCTGGCCAATCGTCACGGTTTGATCGCCGGTGCGACCGGCACCGGCAAGACGGTCACCTTGCAACGACTGGCCGAAGCCTTCAGCGATGCAGGCGTGGCGGTGTTTGCAGCCGATATCAAGGGAGACTTGTGCGGTCTGGGGGCCGCGGGTAATCCACAGGGCAAGGTCGCCGAGCGCATCGCCGGGATGCCCTGGCTGAATCACAAACCGGCGCCATATCCGGTAACGCTTTGGGATATCCACGGCAAGTCAGGTCATCCCTTGCGCACGACATTGAGCGAGATGGGGCCGTTGCTGCTGGGCAGCCTGCTGGAACTCACCGACAGCCAACAATCTGCTTTGTATGCCGCGTTCAAGGTCGCCGATCGCGAAGGCCTGTTGCTGCTGGATCTGAAGGACCTGAAGGCGCTGCTCAATCATCTAAAGGATCATCCGGAACTGCTGGGGGACGACGCGGCGCTGATGACCACCGGTTCCAGTCAGGCCCTGTTGCGGCGCCTGGCGACTCTGGAGCAGCAGGGCGCCGAGGCCCTGTTCGGCGAGCCGGCGCTGCAACTGGAGGACATCCTGCAACCGGCCGCCGACGGGAGAGGGCGCATCCACCTGCTCGATGCCAGTCGTCTGGTGCACGAGGCGCCGAAGGTCTACGCGACCTTCCTGTTGTGGCTGTTGGCTGAATTGTTCGAGCAGCTGCCAGAGCGCGGCGATGCGGACAAACCGCTGCTGGCGCTGTTTTTCGATGAGGCGCATCTACTGTTCACCGGCACGCCCAAGGCTTTGCAGGATCGTCTGGAACAGGTGGTGCGGTTGATTCGCTCGAAAGGCGTGGGGGTGTATTTCGTCACTCAGTCGCCGGGTGACTTGCCGGACGATGTACTCGCCCAGCTTGGCTTGCGCATCCAGCATGGATTGCGCGCCTTCACCGCCAAGGAACAGAAATCCCTGCGGGCGGTGGCGGACGGCTTCCGGCCGAACCCGGCGTTCGATGCCTTGGCGGTACT
This sequence comes from Pseudomonas sp. SDO55104_S430, assembly GCF_054070595.1. Taxonomy (NCBI): domain Bacteria; kingdom Pseudomonadati; phylum Pseudomonadota; class Gammaproteobacteria; order Pseudomonadales; family Pseudomonadaceae; genus Pseudomonas; species Pseudomonas sp. SDO55104_S430. The sequence goes on from NZ_JBSVXG010000203.1 coordinate 3,181, forward strand.
GACCGAGTTGGGGATTGGTGAAGCGCTGGTGGGCACCTTGCAGGAAAAGGGCACGCCGGAGATAGTCCAGCGGGTGCTGGTAGCGCCGCCGCAGTCAAGGATCGGTCCGCTGAGCGATACCGAGCGCACGATGCTGATCGCGGGATCGCCGTTCCAGGGACGTTATGACAAACCGATCGACCGCGAATCGGCCTATGAAGTGCTGATGGGGCGCAAGGGGCTGGCGCCGGAGGCCGAGCCTGAAAAGCCGGCGAAGCAGGAGCCAAGCTTCACCGAGCAGGCCGGAGAATTCCTCGGTACGGCGGCGGGGCAGGCGCTAAAATCGGCGATGCGCCAGGCGGCGAATCAATTGGGCCGGCAGTTGGTGCGGGGCTTGATGGGATCATTGCTAGGCGGCAGCAAACGCCGCTAACCCCACCCACCTTGTAGGAGCGAGGCTTGCCCGCGAAGAGGCTCTCGAGGGCCCTAAAAGCTTCGCAGGCAAGCCTCGCTGCTACAGGTATTGTCTGGACAGGATTCAGGCCTTCGGCCTGGCATGCGCCGCCAACCGCTCCAGCGCCGCCCGCAGCTTCGGATCATTGATGCCATCGGCCGTCGCCTGAATGGTCGCCGCCGCATCCACGGACAAATCAACGGTATGCCCCGCAGCCCCGCGATGAACGGTGGGCGGCTGGACCTTGAACAGAATTCGCATGAGGCTGGAAAACTCATCGAACATCTGCAACTGCCGTTGCAGGCGTTTTTGCTGGTAGCGCAGGCGGGTGGCCCAGTGGCCATCAGTGACGATCAACAAAAGATTGCCATCGCGCCACGAGGCCACATGGCAGTGTTCGCGGGCGGCGGGTTGCAGTTGGCTGTCGAGCAGTCTTTGCAGATGACTCAGGCGTTGGGCATGGCCGAGCATGGCTTTGAGCGGTTTGGCTTCGCGTAGCAGGACGGCGGGTGCTCTGGCCGTGAGAGGGCGAAATGCCATGATCAGACACCTGAAGTAACAGAGCCGCCATGGTAGCAGAAAGCAGCAGATTCGCCCGACCCATTGCTTTGCGCGCGCTTTCCCCATTAAATCAACAGATAACTTCTTCCATTCATGGCTTGAAGTTGACCCATTTGCCCCTATTTTAAGTGAGCCCCGTCAAAGCGCTGAGCCAGCATCGTGGAATAACGCCACTTTCCTCACCATCGTTTCCGGGTAGAATGCTCGTTCGCATGCGGCCATGAGGGCTGCACGGGCGACGCTCACGGGGCCGCCCTCCATCCCTTTAGTGTGGAAGATCCTGCCGATATGTTTGCGCCTTTGTTAAAGAAACTTTTTGGAAGCAAGAACGAGCGTGAAGTCAAACGCATGCTCAAGACGGTACAAGTCGTCAATGCCTTCGAAGAGCAAATGGTGGCCCTTTCGGACGATCAATTGCGTGCCAAGACGGAAGAGTTCAAGGCCCGCATCGCCAAAGGGGAAACCCTCGACAAGCTGCTGCCAGAAGCCTTTGCGGTTGCCCGTGAAGCCGGCAAGCGCGTCATGGGTATGCGTCACTTCGATGTCCAGCTGATCGGTGGCATGACCTTGCATGAAGGCAAGATCGCCGAAATGCGTACCGGTGAAGGCAAAACCCTGGTGGGTACCCTGGGCGTTTACCTCAACGCGTTGTCCGGCAAGGGCGTGCACGTTGTGACCGTGAACGACTACCTGGCCCGCCGTGACGCCAACTGGATGCGTCCGCTCTACGAATTCCTCGGCCTGACCGTCGGCGTGGTCACGCCGTTCCAGCCGCCTGAGGAAAAGCGCGCTGCCTACGCCGCCGACATCACCTATGGCACCAACAACGAATTCGGTTTCGATTACCTGCGCGACAACATGGCGTTCAGCATGGAAGAAAAATTCCAGCGCGAACTCAATTTCGCCGTGATCGACGAAGTCGACTCCATCCTCATCGACGAAGCCCGTACTCCGCTGATCATCTCCGGTCAGGCCGAGGACAGCTCCAAGCTGTACATGGAGATCAACAAACTGATCCCGCAGCTGGAACTGCACGTCGAAGAAGTGGAAGGCGAAGTCACCAAGGCCGGCCACTACACCGTCGACGAGAAGACCCGTCAGGTCGAACTCAACGAAGCCGGTCACCAGTTCGTCGAAGAGGCGCTGAACCGTCTGGGTCTGCTGGCTGACGGCGAAAGCCTGTACTCGGCGCACAACCTGAGCCTGCTGACTCACGTCTACGCCGGTCTGCGCGCGCACAAGCTGTTCCACCGCAACGTCGAATACATCGTGCAGGAAGGCCAGGTCGTCCTGGTCGACGAACACACCGGCCGTACCATGCCGGGCCGTCGCCTGTCCGAAGGCCTGCACCAGGCCATCGAAGCCAAGGAACACCTGAACATCCAGGCCGAAAGCCAGACCCTGGCTTCGACCACCTTCCAGAACTACTTCCGTCTGTACGACAAGCTGTCCGGCATGACCGGTACGGCCGACACCGAAGCGTTCGAATTCCATCAGATCTACGGCCTGCCGGTGCTGGTCATTCCGACCAACAAGCCCCTGGCCCGTAAAGACTACAACGACCTGGTGTTCCTGACCGCCGACGAGAAATACGCGGCGATCGTCAACGACATCAAGGAAAGCATGGCCGCCGGCCGTCCGGTGCTGGTGGGTACTGCCACCATTGAAACCTCCGAGCACATGTCCAGCCTTCTGGTGAAGGAAGGCATCGAGCACAAGGTTCTCAACGCCAAGTTCCACGAAAAGGAAGCCGAGATCATCGCCCAGGCCGGTCGTCCAGGCGCACTGACCATCGCTACCAACATGGCCGGTCGTGGTACCGACATCCTGTTGGGTGGTAACTGGGAAGTGGAAGTGGCCTCCCTGGAAAACCCGACTCCAGAGCAGATCGCACAGATCAAGGCCGACTGGCAGAAGCGTCACCAGCAAGTGCTCGAATCGGGCGGTTTGCAGGTGATCGCCTCCGAGCGTCACGAATCGCGCCGTATCGACAACCAGCTTCGTGGTCGTGCCGGTCGTCAGGGTGACGCCGGTTCCAGCCGCTTTTACCTGTCCCTGGAAGACAGCCTGATGCGCATCTTCGCCTCTGACCGGGTGAAGAACTTCATGAAGGCCCTGGGCATGCAGCCTGGTGAAGCGATCGAGCACCGCATGGTGACCAACGCCATCGAAAAGGCTCAGCGCAAGGTTGAAGGTCGTAACTTCGACATCCGTAAGCAATTGCTCGAGTTCGACGACGTCAACAACGAACAGCGTAAAGTGATCTATCACATGCGTAACACGTTGCTGGCTGCTGACAACATCGGTGAAACCATCGCCGACTTCCGTCAGGACGTACTCAACGCCACCGTCAGCGCGCACATTCCGCCGCAATCGCTGCCTGAGCAGTGGGACGTGGCGGGTCTGGAAGCCACCATTCAAAGCGACTTCGGTGTGGCGCTGCCGATCCAGCAGTGGCTCGACGAGGACGATCACCTGTACGAGGAAACCCTGCGCGAGAAGCTGATGCAGGAACTGATGGCCGCGTACAACGAGAAAGAAGACCAGGCCGGCGCCGAAGCGCTGCGCACCTTCGAGAAGCAAATCGTTTTGCGTGTTCTGGACGACCTGTGGAAAGACCACCTGTCGACCATGGACCACCTGCGTCACGGTATCCACCTGCGTGGTTATGCCCAGAAGAACCCGAAGCAGGAGTACAAGCGCGAGTCGTTCACACTGTTCTCCGAACTGCTGGATTCGATAAAGCGCGACTCGATCCGCGTGCTGTCCCACGTTCAGGTACGCCGCGAAGATCCGGCCGAGGAACAAGCCCGTCTGCGTCAGGAAGCCGAAGCCCTGGCGGCGCGCATGCAGTTCCAGCACGACGAAGCTCCTGGTCTTGAGCAACCGGAACTGCTTGGTGAAGAGGTCGATGTCGCCCTCGCCGCCGCACCGGTTCGCAATGAGCAGAAGCTGGGCCGCAACGAACTGTGCTACTGCGGTTCGGGCAAGAAGTTCAAGCATTGCCACGGGCAGATCCAGTAAAACCCGTTTGATACCTTGAAATACCCGCGCCGCGACCGGCTCCTGCCGTCGCGGCGTTTTGCCATTTAAACCACCGCTCCCGCCGAGCGGTGCAGACATCATCTAGTGAGGAGCGCATTCATGGCTGTTGGTCTTGGTCCTTTGCCAACGTTGCACCCGGTTGCCGGTTTTGAACTCGGTATCGCATCGGCCGGCATCAAGCGCCCGGGGCGCAAGGATGTCGTGGTCATGCGCTGTGTCGAAGGCTCGACCGTCGCAGGCGTGTTCACCCTGAACGCTTTCTGCGCAGCTCCGGTGATCCTGGCCAAGCAACGCGTGCAAGGCCCGGTGCGTTACCTGCTGACCAACACCGGCAATGCCAACGCCGGTACCGGTGAGCCGGGCCTGGCCGCCGCCGAGCGCACCTGCGCCAGGCTGGCCGAGCTGACTGGCGTCGATGCCAGCCAGGTGCTGCCGTACTCCACCGGCGTGATCGGCGAGCCGCTGCCGGTCGAGAAGATCGAAGGCGCGTTGCAAGCCGCCCTCGACGACCTGTCGGTCAACAACTGGGAAGCCGCCGCCACCGGCATCATGACCACCGATACCCTGCCAAAGGGCGCGAGCCGCCAGTTCCAGCACGATGGCGTGACCGTCACCGTGACCGGCATCAGCAAGGGCGCGGGCATGATTCGTCCGAACATGGCCACCATGCTCGGCTACATCGCCACCGACGCCAAAGTCTCCCGTGATGTGCTGCAGAACCTGATGCTCGACGGCGCCAACAAGTCGTTCAACCGCATCACCATCGACGGCGACACCTCGACCAACGACTGCTGCATGCTGATCGCCACCGGTCAGGCCGCACTGCCGGAAATCACCCGTGCCGAAGGCGAACTGTTCGCCAAGCTCAAGCAGGCGGTGTTCGAAGTGTGCATGGACGTGGCCCAGGCCATCGTTCGCGACGGTGAAGGCGCGACCAAGTTCGTGACCGTTGAAGTCAATGGCGGCGGCAATCACCAGGAATGCCTGGACGTCGGCTACACCGTGGCTCACTCGCCGCTGATCAAGACCGCACTGTTCGCCTCCGATCCGAACTGGGGTCGCATCCTGGCTGCCGTTGGCCGTGCCGGCGTACCGAACCTGGACGTGAGCAAGATCGACGTGTTCCTCGGTGAAGTGTGCATCGCCAGCCGTGGCGCCCGCGCTGCCACCTACACCGAAGCCCAGGGCGCGGCGGTGATGCAGCAGGAAGAAATCACCATCCGTATCGAACTGGGTCGCGGCGATTGCAGCGAAACCATCTGGACGACCGACCTGTCGCACGAGTATGTGAAGATCAACGCCGAGTACCGTACCTGATTGACTTGATACCGAGTCGCTCCCTTCGCGAGCAAGCCCGCTCCCACAGTTGACCGAGTTTCTTCAGTAGAAATGCGATCGAATGTGGGAGCGGGCTTGCTCGCGAAGACGTCAGGCCAGACACTTGAAGTTCTGGTCTGTACCTCTTATCAAAAGGTCCCGAACATGTCCCTGCACCTGATCATCGGCGACAAACTGTTTTCCTCCTGGTCCCTGCGCGGCGCCCTGGCCCTTGATCTGGCTGGCGCTGCCTACACCGAAGAACTGATCAAACTCAATCAGCCCGACACCCGCGAGCGCCTGCTCAAGCATTCGCCGACCGGCAAGGTCCCGCTGTTGAAGACCGGGCACGGCACCATCGCCGACTCCCTGGCGATTGCCGAATACCTGGCAGAGCAATTCCCCGACAAAAAACTGTGGCCAACAGACACCGCGGCCCGCGCCCAGGCGCGTTCGGCCTGTGCGCAGATGCACAGCGGCTTCTTCGGCATGCGCGGTAACATGCCGTTCGACCTAAGCCATGACGCGCCCCTAGCGCCGGTTCCGGCGGAAGTGACGGCGGACGTCGAGCGCATGTCCGCCCTGTGGGCCGAATGCCGCGCCGCCGCAGCCGAGACCGGCCCATACCTGTTCGGTCGCATCTCGTTGGCTGACGTGTTTTTCGCACCGATCGCCGTGCGCCTGCGTACCTATCAGGTCAAGCTGTCGGCGGTGGACGAAGCCTATGTTGAAACCATTTACCAATGGCCAGCCTTCAAGGCCTGGCAGAAGGCCGGACTTGCGGAGATCGAGCGGTGAAACGCGTACACGTAGCAGCAGCCGTCATCCGTGACGGCAGCGGCAAAATCCTCATCGCCCGGCGCGCCGACACCCAGCACCAGGGCGGGCTGTGGGAATTTCCCGGTGGCAAGGTCGAGGCCGATGAATCGGTGGAAACCGCACTGTCCCGTGAGCTGCAGGAAGAGCTGGGCATCGTGGTCAGCGCGGCACGCCCGCTGATCAAGGTTCGTCACGATTACCCGGACAAGCAGGTGTTACTGGATGTCTGGGAAGTCTCGGCCTTTACCGGCGAGCCCCACGGTGCCGAAGGCCAGCCATTGGCCTGGGTGACCGCGCGTGAGCTATCGGGTTACGAATTCCCTGAGGCGAACCGCCCGATCGTCGCGGCCGCTCGCTTGCCCGAGCAGTACCTGATCACCCCGGAAGACCTCGAAACCCCGGCCCTGCTGCGCGGGATTCAAAAGGCCATCGCGGGCGGAATCAAGCTGATCCAGTTGCGCGCACCGAACGGTTACGACCCGAAATACCGTGATCTGGCGGTCGATGCCGCCGGACTGTGTGCCGGCAAGGCGCAACTGATGATCAAGGGGCCGTTCGAGTGGTTGGGAGATTTTCCCTCCGCAGGCTGGCACATCACTTCGGCGCAGTTGCGCAAGTACGCGGCTGCGGGTCGACCATTGCCTGCGTCGCGTTGGCTGGCCGCTTCGTGCCATAACGCCGAGGAACTGGCGCTGGCTGAAGAGATGGGCGTGGATTTCGTGACCCTGTCCCCGGTGCAGCCGACCCTGACCCATCCTGATGCTCAGCCGTTGGGCTGGGAGCAGGCTTCGACCCTGATCGAGGGGTTCAGCAAACCGGTGTTTCTGTTGGGCGGCGTCGGCCCGGCAGAGGTTCAGAAAGCCTGGGCGGCGGGTGCCCAGGGTGTGGCGGGGATTCGGGCGTTCTGGCCTGAGGCCTGATTTGGCGGTGTAGCTGCTGGCCTCATCGCGAGCAGGCTCGCTCCCACAATGGATTTCTGTGAACACAATATTCGTGAACAGCAGCAATCAACTGTG
>NZ_JBSVXG010000204.1:0-10282 GCF_054070595.1 Pseudomonas sp. SDO55104_S430
TACAGGTTTTGCGGTCGTTCGCCGGATAACCCTGTAGGAGCGAGGCTTGCCCGCGAAGAGGCCGTCCGCAACAGCGACAATCTCAAGGCTCCAACCCAATCCCCCGCAAGATCACCTGCGTCACCGTCTGCACCGCCCGCTCGAACTGCATGTCCGACAGCGCCTGATGCTCGTTGAGAATGTTCACCTGATGATCGAAATCCGCGTAATGCTGGGTCGAGGCCCAGATCATGTAGAGCAGGCTTGAGGGCTCCACCGGCAGGATGCGTTTGTCGTCGACCCACTGGCGGATCTTCGCCTCTTTCATCTTGGCCCAGTCATAGAGGCTGGCGTCCAGGGCTTCGCCCAGGGTCGGGGCGCCGTGGATGATTTCGTTGGCCCAGACTTTAGAGCCGTAGGGACGGGTGCGGGAGTGGTGCATCTTGGCGCGGATGTAGCTGCTGAGGACCACGCGGGGGTCGTCGAACATCTCGAAGCACAGCGCATCCTGCTTCCACACTTCCAGCAGGTCGAACAGCACGGCGCTGTACAACTCGGTCTTGGTGCTGAAATAGTAATGCAGGTTGGAACGCGGCAGTTGGACCTCGGCGGCGATGTCGGCCATGGCGGTGCTGCCGAAGCCTTTTTCGGCGAAGACCTTTTCGGCGGCGAGGAGAATTTTCTCGACGTTACTGCGACGAATCTCGATCTTGTGATTGCCCATGTGGGCTCCCTGACAACAGCGTTAAACAAGACTAGCATCCGCTCTGACACGCGGCGACAGGGGAACGGCAAACTTCCTGAACCCGGTGCGCCGCGACTAGACTTGCGCCCACATCGAACCTGCCATCGAGGGATTGAACATGTTTAAGAAAACCCTGATCACCACCGCGCTGCTCGGCTCTCTTTTCGCCGCATCCTCGGTGTGGGCCCACGCTCATTTGAAGAGCCAGACACCCGCCGCCGACAGCACCGTCAGCCCGCCTGCGGAACTGAGCCTGACGTTTTCCGAAGGTGTTGAAGCCGACTTTTCCAAAGTGACGATCACCAAGGATGGCGCCGATGTCCTGGTGAAAAGCCTGACCACTCAGGGGGACAAGAAGACCCTGATCGTCACCCCGGCGGTGCCGTTCACCGCCGGCGATTACAAGGTCGAATGGCATGTGGTGTCGGTCGACACCCACAAGAGCGAAGGCGCATACGCCTTCAAGGTGGGCCAGTAGTACATGACCGATGCGATGGTGCTGTGCCGCTTCCTGCATTTCACCATGGTGCTGATGCTGTTCGGGGCCTGGGTGTTCAAGCCGCTGCTGCTGGGGCGCGACACCACGCTCGATCAATCGTTGGCGTTTGTCTGTCGCTGGCTGGTGGCGGTGGCGCTGATCAGCGGCGTGGGCTGGTTGCTGCTGGTCACCGCCAGCATGGCCGGAAACTGGAGTGCGGCGTTTGACCCATCGACGCTGCACCTGGTGCTCGAGCGCACATTTTTCGGCCAGGTGTGGCGCTGGCACTTGCTGATCAACGCCTTGTTGCTTGTACTGCTGCTGTCACCACTGCGGGCCAACCGAACCCTGCAACTGATCTTCGGCGGCCTGCTGCTGGCAACCCTGGCCCCGGTCGGTCATGGCGCCATGTTCGATGGCGTCGAAGCTCGATGGCTGATCTTCAATCAATTGCTGCACCTGACCTGCGTCAGCGTGTGGCTCGGCGGGCTGATGCTGCTGCTTCTGATCCTGCGTCGACCTGACGGACATTCCATTGAGACGTTGTTGCGCAAGTTCAGTGGCGTCGGCTATGGCCTGGTGGCCGGCTTGCTGATCACCGGCTTGATCAACGTACGCGCCCTCACCGGAGCATTCTGGCCGACACCCCTGTTGAGCGGTTTCGCCTTGATCCTGTTGATCAAGGTTTCGCTGGTGGGTGCGATGCTCGGGTTGGCGCTGTTCAACCGGTTGCGCATCAACGACTGCGAACAACACCTTCCGACGTTGCGCCGCAGTGTGCTGCTGGAGTGGTTGCTGGGGATGGGCGCGGTCGCGGCAGTCTCGTTGCTGGGCACCCTGCCCCCCATGATTTCAGGCTGACGCAATCCCTGTAGGAGCGAGCACGCTCGCGATGGTCGTCAACGAAAACGTTGGCTGCCTGACACCCCGCGGTGTCTGTGCCTCCATCGCGAGCATGCTCGCTCCTACAGGGGTCTGATACAGACGCAACACATCGTACGCCCAGAAGATCGCAGCCACGGTGCATTCGATAGCCTCTGCACGGACCAGTGTCCGTACGCCCTCTCGTCAATTTCCCAAAACGTCGCGTTGACAAGACCCGAAAAGCCCACCAATACTTCCGCACAGTCATACGACAACCTACAACAATCAATAATAAGAACGTGTAAAGGGATTTCCATGACGACCACTGCATCGACACGCGCGCCGTTCAATCGCCTGCTTCTGACCGGTGCCGCCGGCGGGCTCGGCAAAGTCTTGCGCGACAGCCTGCGCCCCTATGCCAATGTCATTCGCCTTTCGGACATCGCCCCCATGGCACCCGCCATCGATGACCGTGAAGAAGTCGTGGTCTGCGATCTCTCCGACAAGCAGGCCGTGCATCGACTGGTCGAAGGCGTGGACGCGATCCTGCACTTTGGCGGCGTCTCCACCGAGCATGCCTTCGAAGAAATCCTCGGTGCCAACATCTGCGGGGTGTTCCACATCTACGAAGCGGCCCGCCGGCATGGGGTCAAACGCATCATCTTCGCGAGCTCCAACCACGTCATCGGCTTCTACAAGCAGGATGAAGTGATCGACGCCCACTCCCCTCGACGCCCGGACAGCTACTACGGCCTGTCCAAGTCTTACGGCGAGGACATGGCGACGTTTTACTTCGACCGCTACGGCATCGAAACCGTCAGCGTACGCATCGGCTCCTCGTTCCCGGAGCCGCAGAACCGCCGGATGATGAGCACCTGGCTGAGCTTCAGCGATCTCACCCAATTGCTCGAACGCGCGTTGTACACCCCCGACGTTGGCCACACAGTGGTTTACGGGATGTCTGACAACAAGGACGTCTGGTGGGACAACCATCTCGCCTCCCGCCTGGGCTTTGCCCCCAAAGACACCTCCGAAGTGTTTCGCGAAAAAGTCGAAGCCCAGCCACTGCCAGCTGCCGATGATCCGGCGCGGATCTACCAGGGCGGTGCCTTCTGCGCAGCCGGCCCCTTCGGAGATTGAGTCAAGCCGTCACTGGATCTTCATCACAACGCCAAGGGAATGAATCGCCATGCAAGCCGAATTGATTGTCGATGCCCGCAACGCAGTCGGTGAAAGCCCGGTCTGGGTCGCCGAGGAAAACGCCCTGTACTGGGTCGATATTCCCGCCGGAGGCTTGCAGCGCTGGAGCGCCGAGCGCGGACATGTCGAGAGCTGGAGAACGCCGGAAATGCTCGCCTGCATCGCCCGTCATCCTGACGGTGGCTGGGTCGCCGGCATGGAAAGCGGCTTCTTCCATTTGCATGCCCATAACGATGGCAGCCTCGACAGCGAACCTTTGGCCGCGGTCGACCACATTCGCCCCGACATGCGCCTCAACGATGGTCGCTGCGATCGCCAAGGGCGTTTCTGGGCCGGCAGCATGGTGCTGGACATGGGCGCCAATGCCGACGATGGCGCGCTGTTCCGCTATAGCGCCGGCCAAGAGGGACCGCTGACACCGCGCCTGAGTGGCTTCATCGTGCCCAACGGCCTGGCCTTCAGCCCGGACGGACGCACGATGTACCTGTCCGACTCGCACCCGCAGATCCAGCAGATCTGGGCGTTCGACTACGACATCGACAGCGGTACGCCGAGCAATCGCCGGGTGTTCGTCGACATGCGCAAGTTTTGCGGCCGTCCCGACGGTGCCGCGGTGGATGCCGAGGGCTGCTATTGGATCTGCGCCAACGACGCCGGGCTGATTCACCGTTTCACCCCCGATGGACGACTGGACCGTTCCCTCGCCGTCCCGGTGAAAAAACCGACCATGTGCGCCTTCGGCGGCAGTCGACTGGACACGCTGTTCGTGACCTCGATCCGCCCCGGCAATGACCTTGATCCACATTCCATTGCCGGCGGCGTGTTCGCCCTCGATCCCGGCGTGAAGGGCTTGCCCGAACCTCTGTTCAACGATCTGTTTTAACGACCGCTCCCGCTGCACCGCTGCGCTTTTGAATACAAAAATAACAAGACTGGAGAAATGCCCCATGGACTTCAAACGCACCTTGCTCCTCGCTTCGCTCCCGCTCACCTTCATCCTCGGCAACGCCGCCCAGGCACTGGAAATCAAATTCGCCGACATCCACCCCGCCGGTTATCCGACAGTGGTGGCCGAGGAACAGCTGGGCAAGACGCTGGTGGCGGAAAGCGACGGCAAACTGACCTTCAAGATGTTCGCCGGCGGCGTGCTCGGCTCGGAGAAGGAGGTGATCGAACAGGCTCAGGTCGGCGCCATCCAGATGGCCCGGGTCAGCCTCGGCATCGTCGGGCCGGTGGTGCCCGACGTGAACGTGTTCAACATGCCCTTCGTGTTCCGCGACCAGGCACACATGCGCAAAGTCATCGACGGCGAAGTCGGCGACGAGATCCTCGACAAGATCACCAACTCCGAATTCAACCTGGTGGCCCTGGCCTGGATGGACGGCGGCACCCGCAACATCTACACCAAAAAGCCGGTGCGCAGCCTCGAAGACCTCAAGGGGATGAAGATCCGTGTGCAAGGCAACCCGATGTTCATCGACACCATCAACGCCATGGGCGGCAACGGCATTGCCATGGACACCGGTGAAATCTTCAGCGCCCTGCAGACCGGCGTGATCGACGGCGCGGAAAACAATCCGCCGACTCTGCTCGAACACAACCACTTTCAGAGCGCCAAGTTCTACAGCCTGACCGGACACCTGATCCTGCCGGAGCCCATCGTGATGTCGAAAATCACCTGGGAAAAACTCACTCCCGAGCAGCAGGCGCTGGTGAAGAAAACCGCCAAAGCCGCCCAGGCTCAGGAACGCACGCTGTGGGACGCCAAATCGGCCAGCAGCGAGGAAAAACTCAAGGCCGCCGGCGTCGAATTCATCACCGTCGACAAGAAACCTTTCTACGAAGCGACCGCCTCGATCCGCGAGAAATACGGCGCGCCCTATGCCGATCTGATCAAGCGCATCGAAGCCGTGCAGTAACCCTACCGCTCTCCTGAAAGGCCCGACGCCACGGCGGTTGGCAAACCTCCGTGCGCGCCCGGTTACGGTGAAACCCGATGAAGAATCTCGCGCTGCGCATCAACGACAGGCTGTATATGGCCTGTATCTGGATCGCCGGTCTGTCGGTCCTGACCATTTCCCTGATCATTCCCTGGGGCGTATTCGCCCGCTACGTGCTCGGTACCGGTTCCAGCTGGCCCGAGCCCACGGCGATCCTGCTGATGATGGTCTTCACCTTCATCGGCGCCGCCGCAAGCTATCGCTCAGGTTCGCACATGGCTGTAGCGATGCTCACCGATCGCCTGCCGCCGCACCTGCGCAAGACCATGAGCATCGTCGCGCAATTGCTGATGGCGACCATCTGCCTGTTCATGACGATCTGGGGCACCAAGCTCTGCATCTCGACCTGGAACCAGTACATGAGCGCCCTGCCCACCTTGCGGGTCGGCATCACTTACATGCCGATCCCCGTGGGTGGCCTGCTGACGCTGATCTTTGTCCTGGAAAAACTCCTGCTCGGCGATCAGAGCAACCGTCGGGTCGTGCGCTTCGACCTCGTGGAAGAAAACGAAGGGGCTGCCTGAATGGACGCTTTGATTCTGCTGGGCAGTTTTATCGCATTGATCCTGATCGGCATGCCGGTCGCCTACGCCCTGGGGCTCTCGGCCCTGATCGGTGCCTGGTGGATCGACATTCCCTTCCAGGCCCTGATGATTCAGGTTGCGGGGGGCGTGAACAAATTCTCCCTGTTGGCGATTCCGTTCTTCGTGCTGGCCGGCGCGATCATGGCCGAGGGCGGCATGTCCCGGCGCCTGGTGGCATTCGCCGGGGTACTGGTGGGTTTCGTACGCGGCGGCCTGTCGCTGGTCAACATCATGGCCTCGACCTTCTTCGGCGCGATCTCCGGCTCCTCAGTGGCCGACACCGCGTCCGTAGGTTCAGTGCTGATTCCGGAAATGGAACGCCGCGGCTATCCAAGGGAATTCGCCACGGCGGTGACCGTCAGCGGCTCGGTGCAAGCCCTGCTGACACCGCCGAGCCATAACTCGGTGCTCTATTCGCTGGCGGCGGGCGGCACGGTGTCGATTGCCTCGCTGTTCATGGCCGGCGTGGTCCCGGGCCTGTTGATGAGCGCGTGCCTGATGGTCCTGTGCCTGATCTTCGCCAGGAAGCGCGACTACCCCAAGGGCGAAGTGATTCCGATGCGCGAAGCGCTGAAGATCTGCGGCGAAGCGATGTGGGGCCTGATGGCCATGGTGATCATCCTCGGCGGCATTCTGTCGGGCATCTTCACCGCGACCGAATCGGCGGCGATCGCCGTACTCTGGTCGTTCTTCGTGACCATGTTCATCTACCGTGACTACAAATGGAGCGAGTTGCCCAAGCTCATGCATCGCACGGTGCGGACGATTTCGATCGTGATGATTCTGATCGGCTTCGCCGCCAGCTTCGGCTACATCATGACCCTGATGCAGATTCCGGCGAAGATCACCACGTTGTTTCTGACCCTGTCGGACAACCGCTATGTGATCCTGATGTGCATCAACGTCATGCTGCTGTTGCTCGGTACAGTGATGGACATGGCGCCGTTGATCCTGATCCTGACGCCGATCCTGATGCCGGTGATTCTCGGCATTGGCGTGGACCCGGTGCAGTTTGGCATGATCATGCTGGTCAACCTGGGCATCGGCCTGATTACACCGCCGGTGGGCGCGGTACTTTTTGTGGGGTCTGCAGTGGGTAAAGTGACAATCGAAACAACCGTGAAGGCCTTGCTGCCGTTCTACGGTGTGCTGTTCCTGGTGTTGATGGCCGTGACCTACATTCCGGCGCTGTCGCTGTGGTTGCCGCATCTGGTGCTGTAAAACGCCAAAGCTCGCAGCCTGGATAGCTCCTGCATTGGCATAGCGTAAACCCTGTAGGAGCGAGCATGCTCGCGATGGTCGCCAACGATAAAGTTGGCGGCCTGACACCCTGCGGTGCCTGTGCCTCCATCGCGAGCGTGCTCGCTCCTACAGGTTTGCGGTGATCAGGGGGTGCCCAGCAACTGGCTCAGTACCGCGCGCAACTTGCCGGGTTTGACCGGTTTATTCAGCAGCGGCGCGTCGAGTCGTTGCAGGGTGCTTCGGCACTGGTCGGTACGGTCTGCGGTGATGATTACCGCGGGTATCGACTGGCGGAAATGCTCGCGCAAATGCCGCACCACGTCGCAGCCGATCACGGCGTGATCGAGGTGGTAATCCGCCAGAATCAACTCCGGTGCCCTCCCCGCCAACGCCGCCAGCGCCGCGCTTTCATCAGTGGCCGTGACCACTTCGCAGCCCCACTGCCCGAGCAACGCGCTCATGCTTTGCAGAATGCTCACTTCATTGTCCAGCACCAGCAATCTGCGGCCCGGCAATGGGTCTCCGGTGCTCGGCTGCGGTGCGCTCTGGCCGATCGGCAAGGGAATGTCATGGGACAGCGGCACATCGATGCTGAACATCGATCCGCGCCCGGGCCGCGATCGCACGCCGACGGGATAACCAAGGATCTTGGCGATACGCTCGACAATCGCCAGCCCCAGGCCAACGCCCTTGCGGTCTGCCGCGCGCCCGACATCCAGCTGGTTGAATTCTAGAAAGATCGAGTCGAGCCGGTCCGCCGGAATCCCGCGGCCTGTATCCCATACCTCCAGGCGCAGAGACTCACCGCGCCGCCGGGCGCCGAGCAGGATGCTGCCTTCGTCGGTATAGCGGCAGGCATTGCTGAGAAAGTTGCGCAGGATCCGCGTCATCAGGCGCAAGTCGGTGCTGATGGCGAAATCGCCCATGTGTGCGCGCAGGTTCAAGCCCGCCGCCTGGGCCACGGACTGGAACTCCGAGACCAGCGGCCCGAGCAACTCATCCAGTCGATAGGACGCGATGTCAGGCTTGACCGCCGACTGATCGAGCCGGGAAATGTCCAGCAGATCGGTGAGCAAATCCTCCGCGCCTTCAAGAGCCTGGTGCGTACGCTCCACCAGCACCTGCTCGTCTCCCGGCAACTTGCGTTCGCGAAGGGTCGAGATCAGCAAGCGCGCCGCGTTCAGCGGTTGCAGCAGGTCATGGCTGGCTGCCGCCAGGTACTTGTCCTTGCTGCGATTGGCGGCCTCGGCGGCATCCCGGGCATCGCGCAGGGCCTGGGCGATCTGTTTACGCTGGGTGATCTGCTGCTGCAGGTTGCGGTTGGCTTCGAGCAGCTCATCGGTGCGCGCAGTGACCCGTTGCTCCAGTTCGTCATTGAGCTGTTGCAGGCGCTCCTGGGCCTGTTTGCGCTCAGTGATGTCGGCGACAAAACCTTCCACCAGGCCTTCCTGGCCGGGCTTGAGCAACAGGTTCATCAACACATCGATGTGGCTGCCGTCCTTGCGCCGCAGACGGGTTTCGTAGCCGTTGAGGCTGCGCTGGCGCTGGAGGATTTCGCCGATATCCTCCAGTTCCTGCGCCCCGCCGCAGAACAGTTTGCTGGCCAGGTCATTCAGGGAAAACAGCACCGCCTGTGGGTCCTGATAGCCAAGCATCCGCGCCAGCGCCGGGTTGGCGGCGCGCATGCCGTCTTGCAGGCTGGCCTGGAAAATCCCGTGGACGGCGTTTTCGAACAGCCATTTGTAGCGGTTGCGCTCGGCTTCCAGTTCATCCAGGCGCGCGGCCAGTTCCGGGTAATGGCTCTTGCGCGCCGAGTGGCTGCCCAGTCCCAAAAGCCCCGTCAAGGCCGCACGTTGTTGCTCGTCAGAGGGCTTCGCCATAGACGACCTCGACATCACGCTGACTGGACTCGCGCGGGTTGGTCAGAATGCACGGGTCGTCCATGGCGTGTTGCGACAGGAAGGGAATGTCCGAGGTGCTGACCCCGTGCAAGCCGAGGGTTTCGTGGAAACCTATGGCGTGTTTCAGCGCGATCAGGTGTTCCACCAGACGCCCGCAGATCTGCCGGTGGTTAAGGCCCCGGCAATCGATGCCGAAGGTCTCGGCAATGACCTTGAAGCGTTCCGGCGCCGAGCTGTAGTTGAAGGCCACCACGTGCTCCACCAGTACCGCATTGCACAGGCCGTGGGGCAAGTCGAGGAAGCCGCCCAGGCTGTGGGACATGGCGTGCACCGCACCGAGGATCGCATTGGAGAACGCCAGCCCGGCCTGCATGCTCCCGAGCATGATTTTCTCTCGCAGGGCGATGTCCGTCGGGTTGGCGATCATCTGCACCAGATTGCCATTGATCAGGCGCATCGCCTCCAGCGCATGGGGATCGGTCAGCGGCCCGTGACCGGTGGACACAAAGGCTTCGATGGCGTGCACCAGCGCATCGATACCGGTACAGGCCGAGAGGAACGGATCCATGCTCAGGGTGGTTTCCGGGTCGATCAGCGACACGTCCGGCACCACTGCCTTGCTGACGATGGAGAACTTCATGCGCTCCTGCTGATTGGAAATGATCACGAACTGCGAGACGTCGGCCGAAGTGCCGGCGGTGGTCGGGATCAGAATCAGCGGCGGGCTGGGCACGCGGATGGTGTCCACCCCTTCGAATTCGAGGATGTTGCGCCCGTGGGCGACGACGATGCCGATGCCCTTGCCGCAATCCATCGGGCTGCCGCCGCCGACAGCGACAATCACATCGCAGTGATTTTCCCGGTACATGTCGGCCCCGAGCATGACCTCTTCGATCCGCGGATTGGGCGAGACGGCGCTGTACAGGCAGTATTCGATGCCCAACGCCTGGAGGCTGGCCTCGACGTCAGCGACCCAGCCGGCGGCAATCACCCCCGGATCGCTGACCACCAGCACCTTGCGCGCGCCGAAGGTCTTGGCGTAGTTGCCGACGTTGTGCCGGCAACCGGCACCGAAAATGATTTCAGGCGAGACGAACTTGCGCAGCTGACTGAGACTCTGGCTCATGGGAAGCCTGTTCTTATTGTTTTGAAATGTAACGTCCACACTAAAGCATCCGGTGGTGAATGCAATGAGACCAATGACGGGAGCGTGAATACAGCACAAAACCCTGTGGGAGCGGGCTTGCTCGCGAAGGGGTCGTGTCAGTCGACCTCTATGGTGATTGACA
>NZ_JBSVXG010000205.1:0-10040 GCF_054070595.1 Pseudomonas sp. SDO55104_S430
ACAGGTTTTGTGCTCGACGCGAACACTGTGGGAGCGGGCTTGCCCGCGATGAGGCCGGGTCAACCGACACAGAATCAGCAGGTATCAGTTGAACTCATCCCCCACCGGATACCGGCTCGCATTCAGGCTCTCTTTGATCTTGCGCAGGTGCGGCTGGAAATCCACGCCACGGCGCAGGGTCATGCCGGTGGCCAGCACGTCCAGCACAGTCAGCTGGATGATCCGCGACGTCATCGGCATGTAGATGTCGGTGTCTTCCGGCAGCGGGATGTTCAGGCTCAGGGTACTGGCCTTGGCCAGCGGAGAATTTTCGGCGGTCAGGCCCAGCACCGAAGCGCCGTTTTCCCGGGCGATGCGCGCCACTTCCACCAGCTCGCGGGTGCGGCCGGTGTAGGAAATGATCACGAACAATTCGCCGGTGTGCGCCACCGAAGCAATCATGCGCTGCATCAGCACGTCGGCATGGGCGGTCACGGCCAGGTTGAAGCGGAAGAACTTGTGCTGCGCATCCAGCGCCACCGGGGCCGAGGCGCCGAGGCCGAAGAAGTGGATCTGCCGGGCCTGGATCAACAGGTCGACGGCGCGGCTGATCAGGTTCGGGTCCAGCGCCTGGCATGCGCTGTCCAGCGAGGCGATGGCGCTGCCGAAGATCTTCTGGGTGTAGGCCTGGGGATTGTCGTCGGCTTCCACCGCACGGCTGACATAAGCCGCGCCGCTGGCCAGGCTCTGAGCCAGTTGCAGCTTGAGTTCGGGATAGCCGCTGACACCGAAGGATCGGCAGAAACGGTTGACCGTCGGTTCACTGACCGAAGCGGCCTGGGCGAGGGCGGCGATGCTGAAGCGGGTGGCCTGCTGCGGGTTGAGCAGGATCACTTCGGCGACTTTGCGTTCGGCCTTGTTCAGCTCTTCAAGGCGATTCTGGATCTGCTCCAGTAAATTTCGCACGCGGTCCATATAAGTATCCTTAACACCGGCGCCAATCAGCGGCGGCTCATGCAAAAAGGGCCTTTGGTCAGGCCCGTAACGGTGGCCTATCCTACTGTTGGCTCCGACTGACCACCATACGGAATCTGTATTTTGCGAAAATGTTGTGGTTATTACTACATTTTCCCTTGAGTGATGCCTTGAAAAAAGGTATTTGTAGCTTAACTTGATAAAAGAACAAACATCATGCTTTCGATTACGGTTGAACCGTGCACCTTTGCCTTGTTCGGCGCTTTGGGCGATCTGGCCCTGCGCAAGCTGTTTCCGGCCCTGTATCAACTCGATGGTGCGGGCCTTCTGCACGAGGACACGCGAATCATCGCGCTGGCCCGTGAGCCCGGCAGCGAGCAGGAGCACCTGACGTTCATCGCCTCCGAACTGCGCCGCTACGTCGGTGCCAAGGAACTGGATGAAGCCGTGGTCGAGCGCTTCCTCGCTCGCCTGAGCTATCTGCATGTCGACTTCCTCAAGTCCGAAGACTACGTGGCCCTGGCCGAGCAGGCCGGCACTGCACAGCGGGTGATTGCCTATTTCGCCACGCCCGCCGCCGTTTACGGCGCGATCTGCGAGAACCTGGCGAAAGTCGGCCTGGCGGAAAACACCCGCGTAGTGCTGGAAAAGCCCATCGGTTCGGACCTCGAATCCTCACGCAAGGTCAACGACGCCGTGGCGCAGTTCTTCCCGGAGAACCGCACCTATCGCATCGACCACTACCTGGGCAAAGAGACAGTCCAGAACCTGATCGCCCTGCGTTTCGCCAACAGCCTGTTCGAAACCCAGTGGAACCAGCACTACATCTCCCACGTGGAAATC
This sequence comes from Pseudomonas sp. SDO55104_S430, assembly GCF_054070595.1. NCBI lineage: Bacteria > Pseudomonadati > Pseudomonadota > Gammaproteobacteria > Pseudomonadales > Pseudomonadaceae > Pseudomonas > Pseudomonas sp. SDO55104_S430. Next base: position 1,798 of record NZ_JBSVXG010000205.1, read on the forward strand.
ACCGTGGCCGAGAAGGTCGGCATCGAAGGCCGTTGGGGTTACTTCGACAAGGCCGGCCAGCTGCGGGACATGATCCAGAATCACCTGCTGCAACTGCTCTGCCTGATCGCCATGGATCCGCCGGCCGACCTGTCCGCCGACAGCATCCGCGACGAGAAGGTCAAGGTCCTCAAGGCGCTGGCGCCGATCAGTCCGGAAGGCCTGACCACTCAAGTGGTGCGCGGCCAGTACATCGCCGGTTACAGCGAAGGCAAGCCGGTGCCGGGTTATCTCGAAGAGCCCAATTCCAACACCCAGAGCGATACCGAAACCTTCGTCGCCCTGCGTGCCGACATCCGTAACTGGCGCTGGGCCGGTGTGCCGTTCTACCTGCGTACCGGCAAGCGCATGCCGCAGAAGCTGTCGCAGATCGTCATCCACTTCAAGGAACCGTCGCATTACATCTTCGCGCCCGAGCAGCGCCTGCAAATCAGCAACAAGCTGATTATCCGCCTGCAACCGGACGAAGGCATTTCCCTGCGAGTGATGACCAAGGACCAGGGCCTGGACAAGGGCATGCAACTGCGCAGCGGTCCTCTGCAATTGAATTTCTCCGACACCTGGCGCAGCGCACGGATTCCCGATGCCTACGAACGGTTGTTGCTGGAAGTGATGCGCGGCAATCAGAACCTGTTTGTCCGTAAAGATGAAATCGAAGCCGCGTGGAAGTGGTGTGACCAGTTGATCGCCGGGTGGAAGAAATCCGGTGATGCGCCCAAGCCGTACGCGGCCGGGTCCTGGGGGCCGATGAGCTCCATTGCACTGATCACGCGGGACGGGAGGTCGTGGTATGGCGATATCTGATTTGAAACTGCCTGAAGGCGTCAGCGCCCGTGGCTTCAAGAGCCCGGCGATGCTGGCCGAGGGTTTGGCGCTGAACGTGGCCAAGCAACTGAGCGACGCGATCGACGCCCAGGGCACCGCGACTTTGGTGGTGTCCGGTGGTCGCAGCCCGGTGGCGTTTTTCCAGCATCTGGCCAAGCAGACGCTGGACTGGTCGAACGTGGTGGTGAGCCTGGCCGACGAGCGTTGGGTGCCGGTGGAACACGCCGACAGCAACGCCGGCCTGATCAAGAAATACCTGCTGCAAGGCCCGGCGGCCAAGGCGCAGTTCCTGAGCCTGTACAACGCCAGCGCCAATCTGGAGCTGGCGGCCGAGCAAGCCGATCGTCTGCTCTCGGAATTGCCGGCGATCGACGTGCTTGTGCTGGGCATGGGTGATGACGGCCACACCGCGTCGTTGTTCCCGGGCAGCCCGAACCTTGCCGAAGCCCTGAAAGCCGATGGCGTACGTCGCTGCTACCCGATGCTGGCGCCGACGGTGCCGCATCAGCGCCTGACCATGAGTCGCGCGCTGCTGGCTTCGGCGAAGCACAAGATTCTGTCGATTTCCGGTCAGTCCAAACTGACCACCCTGAATACCGCACTGGCCGGTGACGATGTCGCCGAACTGCCGATTCGCGCGTTTCTGCAACCCACGTTAGAGATTTACTGGTGCCCATGAGCCAAGGAACAGCCGCTATGAAAAACCCATCCCCGACCGTTTCCATGGCGGATAAAGTTGCCCTGATCGACAGCCTCTGCGCCAAGGCGCGGATTCTGCCGGTGATCACCATCGCTCGCGAACAGGACGTTCTGCCGCTGGCCGACGCCCTGGCCGCCGGTGGCCTGACTGCACTGGAAGTGACCTTGCGTTCGCAGTTCGGCCTCAAGGCCATCCAGATTCTGCGCGAGCAGCGTCCTGAGCTGATGACCGGCGCGGGTACCGTGCTCGATCGCCAGATGCTGGCTGCCGCCGAGGCTGCGGGTTCGCAGTTCATCGTTACGCCGGGCATTACTCGCGACCTGCTGGAAGCCAGCGTTGAAAGTCCGATCCCGCTGTTGCCGGGCATCTCCAATGCATCGGGCATCATGGAAGGCTATGGCTTGGGTTATCGCCGCTTCAAGCTGTTCCCGGCGGAAGTGAGCGGCGGCGTCGCGGCCATCAAGGCCCTGGGCGGCCCGTTCGGCGAAGTGAAATTCTGTCCGACCGGCGGCGTCGGTCCGGCCAACATCAAGAGCTACATGGCGCTGAAAAACGTCATGTGCGTGGGCGGTAGCTGGATGCTTGATCCTGAGTGGGTCAAGAACGGCGACTGGGCCCGCATCCAGGAATGCACCGCCGAGGCGTTGGCGCTGCTGGACTGATCTGCTTCATCCTGACACTCGTTGTGTGCTTTACGGCTTTAACGGTGCGCTTGGTCGGTGCGCCGTTTTTTTTTGCCTGCCATAAAACGAATTCCTGTCCACCCGAAACCTGTGGGAGCGGGCTTGCCCGCGATGGCGGTGTGTCAGGCGACATCGATATTGGATGTGCCGACGTCTTCGCGGGCAAGCCACGCTCCCACAGGGAATTGTGTTGTTCTCAAATGACCCGTCAGCACAGTGCCTTCAGAGCGGTGATCAGTTGCTGCATGTGCTCGCCGGTGGTGGTCAGGCCCGGGGTGATTCGGATGCACGGGCCGCAGGCCGCGCCGGTGCGGACCACGGTGAACAGGTTGTAGTCCTTGAGCAGCCGCTCGACCATCGCTTGTTGATCGGCCTGTTCGGTAAAGCGCATCGAGGTAATCCCGCAATACAGCCGCGGATCGTCCGGCGTCAGCACTTCGATGCCCGGCAGTTCGCGCACTTCGCGCACCCACATATTGCGCAGGTAGTTCAGTCGCGATCCCTTGGCCGCCGCGCCACCCATGGCCTCATGCTCTTCAAGCACCAGCGGCAAGGTCAGCAGGGCAGGGATGTTCGGGGTGCTGTAGGGCGTGCGGGCGCGAATGTCCGTCACTGGAAAATGCATCTCGCCCATGTCCGGATCGATGTCGGCCAGACGCTCCGGCGCGATGTAGAGGAAGCCCAGGGTCAGAGGCGCGCCGATCCACTTGTGCAGGTTGTAGGCGGCGAACTCGATGCCCAGTTCATCAAGGTTGAACTCCAGCTGACCCAACGCATGGGCACCATCGAGAATCACATCAATGCCATGTTCCTTCGCAGCAGCGGCAATCGCCTGCACCGGCATCACCAGCCCCGTGCGATGGGTGACGTGAGTCAGCGCCATCAGCTTCAGGCGAGGATAACGGGCGAAGGTTTCCCGATACGTCGTCACCAGACTGTCGAAGCTCGCCGGATGCTGGTGTTCAATCTCGATCACCTCGACACCACGGTGTTTCGCCAGCCAGCGCATGGCGCCTTTGACCGTGTCGTATTCCAGATCGCAAATCAGCACCTGATCGCCAGGCTGCAGGCGGTTGTAGTTGCGGATCAGCGACTGCAAGCCATCGGTCGCATTGCGCGTGAGGACAACCGCCTCGTCGGGCACGCCGATCAGAGCGGCGACTTGCGCATTGATCTTCGCGTTCTCGCCCTGCTCGAAACGCTGGCGCACCTGCACCGAATTGCCGCGATTGATCAGCTCGATGTTGCGCTGATACTCCTCGACCACCGTGCGCGACATGCGCCCGAAGTAACCGTTTTCCAGGTTGATGGGACCGGGTTGCAGATCGTAGCGATCGGCGAAGGTCTGCCAGAAGGCTTCATCACGGGCGCGGCGGGTATTGTCTGGCATGGGCTACTCAAATAGGAGGGCATTCAATGACGAGGCGCAGGCTTGCCATGTTTGGCACGCAGCGGTTCGAGCAGGTCCGACAAACCGTTGTGATCGATTTCATGCATCAGCGCCAACAGGCCGCCCAACTCGCCATGGGGAAAGCCTTCGCGGGCGAACCAGTTCAGATACGGCCCCGGCAAGTCGGCGATGATCCGCCCCTTGTACTTGCCGAAGGGCATTTCGCGGGTAATCAGAAGCTCGAGTTTTTCAGGGTTCATCACTCAATTGTCCTGATTCATTGAGTCGGGAAAATACAGGCATTCTGCATGCAGGCCAATTGACAGATCATGCAAAAAAAACGGATACAGATTTTTCGGTCAATTCTAACTATTTGAAATATATAGCTTTATTAATCAAATCCAAGCTGGCATGCAGGCTGCAATATCCATTGCACCTTTCATCAACCGCAAGGAATTGAAAAATGACCGACATGAATAAAGAAGCGATTTCTGTACTCAACGACCTGATTGAAACCAGCAAGGACGGTCAGGAAGGGTTCAAGACTTGCGCTGAAGACATCAAACACCCTGAACTCAAAACCCTGTTCGTGCAACGCTCGGCCGATTGTGCGACCGCTGCTGCCGAACTGCAGAGTGCCGTGCGCTCGATGGGTGGCGATCCGGAAACCTCTACCAGCGTCAGCGGCGATCTGCACCGTCGCTGGGTCGACGTGAAGGCGATGTTCACCGGCAAGGATGAAGAGGCCGTGCTGAACGAAGCCGAGCGTGGTGAAGACCATGCCATGAAGGCTTATCGCGAGGCGATGGAGAAGATCAACAAGCACAACCTGGTGGGGATTCGTGATCTGGTCGAGCGTCAGTATCACGGTGTGCAGCGCAATCACGATCAGGTGAAGGCGTTGCGTAATCAGGCGCGTGCTCGTTCTTAAGAACCAGCAAAAGCAAGATCAAAAGATCGCAGCCTGCGGCAGCTCCTACTTGGGGTTGCGGTGGGCTGCGATCTTTTGTGCGGGATCAACCGATGCTGATTTCCGGCAGCGTGGTCAGGGTCACTGACTGCTGTTTGCGCGGGGCGAGGATTTCGGCTTCGCCATCTACTACCAACTCATCGCGCTGGTTGAAAACGCGGGTGGCGATGCGCACGCGGAATTTCGGCAGTTTTTCGAGGATTTCCAGGCGCACGGTCAGGGTGTCGCCAATCTTCACCGGCTTCTGGAAGCTCATCTTCTGGCCGATGTAGATGGTGCCCGGCCCAGGCAATTCGCAGGCGACCGCGGCGCTGATCAGCGCACCGCTGAACATGCCGTGAGCAATACGCTCCTTGAACATGGTGCTGGCGGCGTATTCGGCGTCCAGGTGCACCGGGTTGTGGTCACCCGACATCGCGGCGAACAACTGAATATCGCGCTCTTCGACAGTCTTGCTGAAGCTGGCGGTCTGGCCGACTTCAAGGGCTTCGTAGGGGGTGTTGGTAACCTGGGTCATTTGTCTGAATTCCTGTGACGAAATAAAAAGATTCACAAAAAACTATTCGGTTCGGTGTGGCCGGGGCGTGCTCAAAGTCTGGTCGATCCACTCCAGCACATCGGCGGTCACTTCATCGCGGTTGGTTTCGTTGAACAGTTCGTGCCGGGCCTGCGGATACACGGTCAGATGCAGGTTCTGACTGCCGGCCTCGCGCAATGCGCCGGCCAGATCTTTCAGACGCTTGCCTTCGCTCACCGGATCACATTCGCCGCCAATCACTAATAGCGGCAGGCCCGGGTCGATCTGGGCGAGATTGGACGTTTTACTGATTTGCTGCAACCCGCCGAGCAGATCGATCCACAGCTGATTGGTGCAGCGAAAGCCGCAGAGCGGGTCATTGGCGTACAGATCGACTTCCGCCGGATCGCGGCTGAGCCAGTCGAAAGAGGTGCGCGTGGGTTTGAATTGCTTGTTGAATGAACCGAACGACAGCCATTCGATCAGCGCGCTGCGCCCCTTGGGGCCCTGGCGCAGGCGCTCGAAACGAGCGATCTGGCGCGCCGCGCGATAAAGCGCCACGGGTTGGAAGTTCGAGCCGCTGAGCACGGCGCCGTGCAGGCTGGCGCTGTGGTGCAGCAGATAGGCCTGGGCGATGTAGCTGCCCATGCTGTGCCCGAGCAGCACGATCGGCACGCCGGTATGCCGCTGGCCGATGTGCTGGTTGAGGCAGGCCAGGTCGCCCACCACCTTGGCCCAACCGTCCTGATCGGCGAAATGGCCGAGGGTGCCGTTTTCGGCAGTTTTGCCATGTCCGCGCAGATCCGGTGCGTATACGCCGTAGCCCTGATCGCAGAATTCCTGCGCCAGACGCCCGTAACGACCGCTGTGTTCCGCCATGCCGTGGGCCAGCAGAATCACGGCCCTCGGGTTGCCCGCGGGCAGCCACTGATTGACGAAAAGCCGGTTGCGGTCGCTGGTGGTCAGCCAGAACGTGTCGTGGATCATCGCGGTTCCTTTGCTTGGGTTCACATCCCCCTGTAGGAGCGAGCACGCTCGCGATGAATGCCGGTACACCGCGGGGTGTCAGGCTGCCAGCGTGATCGTTGACGTCCATCGCGAGCGTGCTCGCTCCTACAGGGGGAGGGTGGAGTCGTTATAGACCATCCTCCACCAAACTGTCTGATCAGGCCACGCCGGGGCAGCAAGATTCACGCGATCTATGACACCCGTGCGCATATTTGCCTGATTCGCCATAGCTGCTAGTGTCCGAGAAGCTCCGCTTTTCTGCTTTTCGAATATGAAATGGAAATGACAGAGAAGCGGCCCCGGATCGGCTCAGGTAAAGAGGACAAGAACAATGCAACCTGATTTCTGGAATGACAAACGCCCGGCCGGCGTGCCATTGGACATTGATGTCGCTGAGTACAAGTCGGTCATCGAGGTGTTCGAGCGTTCCTGCAAGAAGTTTGCTGATCGCCCGGCGTTCAGCAACATGGGCGTGACCCTGACCTACGCCCAGCTGGAACGCTACAGCGCGGCCTTCGCCGGTTACCTGCAAACGCACACCGATCTGAAACCGGGGGATCGCATCGCGGTGCAGATGCCCAACGTCCTGCAATACCCGATTGCCGTGTTCGGCGCCTTGCGCGCCGGGCTGATCGTGGTCAACACCAACCCGCTGTATACCGCGCGGGAGATGCGTCACCAGTTCAAGGATTCCGGTGCCCGGGCGCTGGTGTACCTGAACATGTTCGGGCAGAAGGTCCAGGAAGTGCTGGGCGATACCGACATCAAATACCTGATCGAAGCGAAGATGGGCGACATGATGCCAGCCGCCAAGGGCTGGCTGGTCAATACCCTGGTGAGCAAGGTCAAGAAAATGGTCCCGGCCTATAACTTGCCTCAGGCGATTGCCTTCAAGAGCGCGTTGAATCAGGGCAAGGGCAAGTCGATCAAACCGCTCAATGCCGGCCTCGGCGACATCGCGGTGCTGCAATACACCGGCGGTACCACGGGCCTGGCCAAGGGCGCGATGCTGACCCACGGCAACCTGGTAGCGAACATGCAGCAAGCGCGAGCCTGCCTCAGCCAGTCCGCCAGCGATGGTCAACCACTGCTGCGCGAAGGGCAGGAGATCATGATCGCGCCGCTGCCGCTCTATCACATCTATGCCTTCACCGCGAACTGCATGTGCATGATGGTGACCGGCAACCACAACGTGCTCATCACCAATCCCCGGGACATCGGCGGCTTCATCAAGGAGCTGAAGAAGTGGCGGTTCTCGGCGCTGCTGGGGCTGAACACGCTGTTCGTCGCGCTGATGGATCACCCGGAATTCAAGACCCTGGATTTCTCCGGCCTCAAGCTCACCAACTCCGGCGGCACCGCACTGGTCAAGGCCACCGCCGAGCGTTGGGAGCAGATCACCGGCTGCCGCATCACCGAAGGCTACGGCCTGACCGAAACCTCGCCGGTGGCCTGCACCAACCCTTATGGAGACCAGTCGCGCATCGGCACGGTAGGCCTGCCGGTACCGGGCACCACGCTCAAGGTGATCAACGATGACGGCGTCGAACAGCCCCTGGGTGAGCGCGGCGAGCTGTGCATCAAGGGCCCGCAGATCATGAAGGGCTACTGGCAGAAGCCCGAGGCGACCAACGAAGTGCTGGATGCCGAGGGCTGGTTCAAGTCCGGCGACATTGCGGTGATCGATCCGGACGGCTTCGTGCGCATCGTCGACCGCAAGAAAGACATGATCATCGTCTCGGGCTTCAACGTGTACCCCAACGAAATCGAAGACGTGGTCATGGCTCACCCGAAAGTCGCCAACTGCGCGGTCATCGGTGTGCCGGACGAGCGTTCCGGGGAGGCGGTGAAGCTGTTCGTGGTGGCGCGGGAGGCGGGTGTCAGCCTTGAAGAGCTGAAGGCTTACTGCAAGGAGAATTTCACCGCGTACAAGGTTCCCAAGCACATTGTGTTGCGTGAGTCGTTGCCGATGACGCCGGTGGGCAAGATTCTGCGGCGGGAGTTGCGGGATATCGCCTGATCGGTGAATGGCCGCGCTTCGCACGAATTCGCGGGCAAGCCTCGCTCCTACAGGTGTTGTGTGTTCACCCCTTTTGTGAACACCCCGAACC